>NZ_KV805628.1:0-240 GCF_001811625.1 Globicatella sp. HMSC072A10
CTCATAAGGAAAGACTTCATGCAGTCTAAAAAATTCAACACCATTATCCGCAGTAATTGATTTAATCGCATATTCATTGAGTATATCTAATAAAGCATTATTGACGGATGCCGCCTGTTTATTCGGAATCAGTCGAATAATTTGATGGCGTGTCCGACGATCGGTTAATACGAGTAAACATTTATTGGTCTTGCGCGTTAGAATCACGGTGTCAATTTCATAATGACCGTACTCACCACG
>NZ_KV805629.1:0-218 GCF_001811625.1 Globicatella sp. HMSC072A10
ATGATCGTTCATTCTAATCTTGTCAACGTTCCCGTTTCAACGATTTATTATTGGATTCATAACGGACATTTAGGCTTAACATCGAATGACTTACTTTATCCGCGTAAATCAAAGAAAAAACGTAAGAATACCAACTCGCAATTTAGAGTGAAAGGTCAATCCATCGATATGCGTCCGGAAGTCATCAATCAGCGTGGTGAGTACGGTCATTATGAAAT
>NZ_KV805630.1:0-310 GCF_001811625.1 Globicatella sp. HMSC072A10
GTGTTATCTTGAAAATGAATATCAATCAATTAGGTCAAGTTTATCTAATCTCAGGAAAAACCGATATGCGCCAAGGAATTGATTCCCTTGCATCACTCGTGAGAGAAAAGTATCAATTGGATCCTTTTTCACAAAAACTTTTTCTATTCTGTGGGACAAAAAAAGATCGGTTTAAGATTCTCTATTGGGATGGTCAAGGGTTTTGGCTATTCTATAAGCGTTTCGAAAATGGTCGTTTAACTTGGCCTTCTCATAATGATGACATAATAGAATTAAATGAAACTCAAGTGAACTGGTTACTTCAAGGGTT
>NZ_KV805631.1:0-2227 GCF_001811625.1 Globicatella sp. HMSC072A10
TGTAAATGTCAACACAAAATTGTACAAAAGTGTGAATATAAATATGTACAATTACATATCGCATTGACTATGTTTATTCCTCTTCTTCCTTGTTTAAATGATCTTTTAACCGGTAAGAATCGCCATTAATTTGAATCACTTTTGAGTGATGAAGGACGCGATCAACAATCGCATGCGCAATTAAGGCATCCTGAAACAGCTCATCCCAATTACCAAAGGGAATATTCGTGGTAAGTATGGTGCTCTTAGTCTCATAACGCCGGTCAATGACTTGGAACAAGAGACGCTCATCTCCTGGATTTAAGGGTAAGTAGCCTAGTTCGTCAATAATGAGTAAGCTGGCCCGATTATAATAACGCAGACTGCTCTCTAATCGATTCTCTGACTGAGCCTTTCTGAGCTTCTCTAAGAGATCGCTACACTTAATGAAATAGGTGTTATAGCGATTCTTAGCTGCTTCTAAACCAATTGCCGCGGCTAAATGGGTCTTGCCTACTCCGCTTGAACCCAAGAAGACGACATTCTCCTTTTTTTCTATAAAAGATAAGGTCATCAAATCACGGATTTCTCGCTCTTGAATGCTTGGTTGAAAGTCAAAGTCAAAGTTTTCAAAGGTCATATTGATTGGTAATTTAGCGATTTTAATCATCATATCCTTACTATTTTGACGCTTAATATCTACCTCATGATTCGTTAACCTTAAGAGGGTATCCACAATAGAGAGGTGGTCGTAATCGCCACTTAAAACCCCGTCTAAATGCAGGCTCATCTGAGTGAGCTTAAGATAGTCTAAGTTCTCCTTGAGCTGAAGATACGTTGTTTTATCCTTTCTTGCCATAAATAGCGTTCAACCTTTCTAAATTTTCTTTTGAATAAGCTTCGACCTCTTCTTGTGACTTATAGGGCATGGTGCTAGCGACGAGCTGTTCATAGTGTCCTGGCAAGTAATTCATGGCCAGATTAGATACTGGATGACTCGCGATCAACTTCGTGTTATCATAAAGATACAAGGTATTGTCTTCAACCTCTAGGCCAAGCCTTTTTCCGATGTATTCAGCTGGAACTGAATACTGATTCGATTGATAGCTAATCATCGAAGAGCTATTCACCTTGACGGTTTGTTGATAATAGTAACGACTTCTTATCTCTTTGCTAGGCAGCGGGGATAGGAAGTCTTTTTCGTATTCCAAGAGACTCATGGGTGATTTTTTGGTGGTTGGATGGATCTCAAGATTTTTACGAAGATTCATCTTTTCAACATGGCCCACCAACTCTTCAAAGGAAAACTTTCCCTGATAAGCATCGAGTTCATCAATCAACTTCATTTGGCTTTCCACTTTCCCTTTGGTACTTGCACGCCGAGCGACACAAGCTCTGACATCAAAATTATAATCACGACTAAACTGTTCAAACTTCTGATTAACAGAGCCAGGACGATAGGACGTTCGTGGCTCTTCCATGATCGTCGTCATATTATCATTGAGTATTTCTTTGGGAATTCCTCCTAGCTTTTCAAAGATGTCGTTTAAGACGGCAAATAAGGTATATTGCCTCCTATTCAGGGTAACGTGATACAAACTATAGCGCGAGTAACCTAAGATACCCACAAAAACGTTCAGATAAATAAGCTCCCCTTCCTTCGTTACGTATTTAAAGTTCTCCTTCCAGTCTATTTGTAGTTGTTGACCCGGGTCAGTCTCAAAACGCAAGATTGGCTCATTGTTCATAAATTTCCTCTTCTCAAAGTATTGCTTAAACTCTGGCTTCTTGTTGATATAGTATCTGAAAGAAGATTCCTTTAGTTGCAGGTCATGGTTATCTACAAGATAGCGCCATAAGTGGCGAATATAGTGAAAAGTTTGGATACAGTCTTCGCTAAGCAACTCCTTGATCAACTTGTAGTAGTCATCCGCTTGAGAAGGCTTGACTCTCGTCGTTGCCTTTTCAAAACCTTCATAATACTTCTGAACCGTCCTTCGATCTTTCCCCAACTCTCGAGCAAGTTGAGAAAAATTAGGTTTCATATTGCACACCTCCATAACAGCCTTATAATTTGCTAAATCCTTAAGACATTTCACTTTTAAATCTTCCGCAAAATCTATCTGGATTGGATTATACATTCACATCACCTCATGAATGATTATCCGTTATCTCCTCCTGTCTGTGAAGCTTCTATTTGTACATCTTTATTTTGTCACAACTGTACATTTTTATGTTAGCACTTATA
>NZ_KV805632.1:0-55127 GCF_001811625.1 Globicatella sp. HMSC072A10
AGAACGATTATTGAGTCATCCTTTTATAACGACGCAAAGAACGTGGTATTAGTTGGGAATTCAGGTACAGGTAAAACGCATTTAGCGATAGCGATTAGCTATAGTGTCGCAATTAAACGTAATAGTGGTTGAGGTCACTCAAGCACTGCGCTACTAATTAACGAACAATAATTTTGACTAAATTTATCAAGTTTATGCCCAGCCTCAATTACCCTAATACAGGCGATGCAACTTAAAGGGCGCTGATGAACACATTTAACCCCTGCACATAAGTATTACGAGATTGGGAAAGACTTTAATGATTTTTCCCAGTCTTTTTTGTGTTTATGATGCGATTAACTAGTGGATAATAGGCACTGTGTTTTAACAAGCGCTACTCGTATTGTAGGTGATTACAACGGATGGATAGCTTATCCTATTAAGCATACCAAGGAAAAATTCGTACTCATTTACTCCTTCGTCATATCGCTAAGATATATTCTCCATAATGCACAAGGGTTTTCATGCGAAAAATGGTACTAAATTTGTTACAATAGAAATTGTGAAATAAGCGTTTACTAAGGAGGAATAAAATGGAACAAACTAAAAAATGGTGGCAAGGGGTTGTCATCTATCAAGTCTATCCAAGAAGTTTTTATGATACCGATGGTGATGGCATTGGTGATATTAATGGTATCACTGAAAAATTAGATTATTTAAACGAATTAGAGATTGGTGCGATTTGGTTATCACCAGTTTATCAATCACCTAATGATGATAATGGTTATGATATTTCGGATTATGAAGCGATTATGGAAGAATTCGGTACGATGGAAGATATGGATCGTTTAATTGCAGAAGCGAATCAACGTGATATTAAGATTGTGATGGACTTAGTAGTCAACCATACTTCAGATGAACATCGTTGGTTTATCGAAGCGAAAAAAGGTAAAGACAATCCCTACCGTGATTATTATGTTTGGGCGGATCCAAATGAAGATGGTAGTGCACCGAATGATTTACGCTCAAACTTTTCTGGCTCTGCTTGGCAATTTGATGAGGCGAGTGGTCAATATTACTTACATTTATTCAGTAAGAAACAACCGGATTTAAACTGGGAAAATGAAAAAATGCGTCAAGAAGTTTATGACATGATGAATTTCTGGATTGATAAAGGCATTGGTGGTTTCCGTATGGACGTGATTGATTTAATCGGGAAATTACCAATGGAAGGTTTAACGGTTGATGGACCAAACTTACATCCTTATTTACAAGAAATGAACCAAGTAACGTTTGGAAAACATGATTTATTAACGGTAGGAGAGACATGGAGTGCGACTCCTGAAACAGCCAAATTATATTCCGGTGCTGACCGTAATGAATTATCAATGGTCTTTCAATTTGAACATATTTTATTAGATCAACAAGACGGTAAAGAGAAATGGGATTTAGCACCCTTACAAATTAATGATTTGAAACGCGTCTTTGAAAAATGGCAAGTTGAATTAAAAGACGAAGGTTGGAATTCATTATTTTGGGAAAACCATGACTTACCGCGCGTGATTTCACGTTGGGGTAATGATGCTGAATATCGTGAGCGCAGTGCTAAATTATTTGCGATTCTCTTACATATGTTGAAAGGCACACCGTATATTTATCAAGGTGAAGAAATTGGCATGATTAATACGCCTATTAGCGATATTAGTGAAGCTGATGATATTGAATCCGTGAACTTATATCATGAACGAATTGCAGCAGGTTATGATAAGGAAGACATTTTAACGTCGATTAATACGAAAGGACGTGACAATGCTCGTCGTCCAGTTGCTTGGACCTCAGCGGACAATGGAGGCTTCACTACCGGCACACCTTGGTTAGCATTAAATCCTAACTATACTGAAATTAACGTAGAAGATACCTTAAAAGATAAAAACTCAATCTTCTATACTTATCAAAAATTAATCCAATTACGTAAAGACAATCCAATCGTCGTTTGGGGCGACTTTAAATTATTGGACACAGCGGATGATGTCTTCAGTTATTACCGTGAGTATGAAGGCAAAAAATGGTTAGTGGTAGCGAATATGAGTAATGAAGAGAACTCATTTAGTACCAACGACACTATTAAAGAAGTGATTATCCAAAATATGGAGCATGACTATACAAGTCTACAAGACCTAACCTTAGCTCCATGGGAAGCTTTTGTAGTGGAGATTGCATAATAATTGAATCGATACTAAATAACAGCCACCAGTTGGTCTCGAAAGAGAATGAACTGGGGCTGCTTTTTTAGTTATAAAAAAAGTTATGGCGGTGGGAGGGGAAGTTGAATACTAATATATTGCTTGGGATTTTTGAAACTAATAGCGAACACAGAATAGAACAGTGTTAAAATTAATGATCCATATTTGAAAAAAATTTTGAATATTTAAGAAAATTGTAATAAAAACTAAAAGCAATCTAAAAACGCTATTGATCCATAATGAAAAATGTGATCTAATTGAAGTTAAAGAATATGTTGAAGGGGTTAATACAATGGAGGAAAACTTATTTCAGTTTTCGAAGATTGATCATTTAGAAAATTTTATGTTTGATCAATCTTTAGAGGAATTTCGAAGTACTGTTGTGCAAGATGGTGGTATTTCAGAAAGAACGATTCGAGAAATTATTCAAAATTCGATGGATGCTAAAAATGACCAAATTAACGAACCGGTGATTGTTAACTTATCAATTTCAAAAGTCGCTAAAAAAGATCTTCCAGGAATAGATGAACTTTTTTCTAGAATAAAAGAATTAAAGCCAGGTAATTCTTATTCAAAAGAAACAGTAGATCACATGAAGTTACAGGAGTATCTTAAGGAAGTATTGGTTTTGACTGCCTCTGATTCCAATACCAAAGGTTTAAGTGGTGTTGACACCATTGACGGAGGCACTTACGCCATATATGCCTATAACAAAGGAGTACATGGAAAAGTTGAAAATACTCAACTAGAAGATACTCGAGGAGGTTCTCATGGAGTAGGGAAAATAGCTAACAATGCAGCTTCAGATATACACCTCATGTATTTTGCGAATACTGATGAAAAAGGTAACAAAAATATCGGAGGATCTATACAATTATTTGATCATCATTATAAAGGGGCAAATTATAGAGGCACTGGTTACTATGCCAAAATGGATCATCAAAGTAGATTTGTCCCTTATATTAATGAAGAGAGTATTGATATCTTTAAGAAACCGGATAGAGGGTTAAAAATAATTATTCCTTATCTTCGGGAAGATATTAACAATGAAGAAGATATTATTAAATCAGTATGTAATAACTTTTTTATTGCCTTATTAGAAAAAAGATTAGTTGTTTATCTCGAAATGAACAACAAATTAATCATAATTAATAATGAAACCCTCGAAGATTTGATTGCTAAGTATTATGAACAAGATGTTGCACAAATGAAAAAAGAATTTTTACCACTTTATTATCGCACCTATACTACAGTCGAACCTGAAATATTAGAGTTGACTAATAGTAATAATCAAAAAGAACCCTTTTCTTTTAAGCTTTACTTTTTTGATGAGGATGAAAATATTCCAACTGGAAGAGTGGCAATTGTGAGAAGCATGGGAATGAAGATTGAGGACAGAAAAATCCCTAATAATGTCAGACAGCCATTTAATGCTGTATTAATAGGGGGACCGAAAGAAGATAGATATTTAAAGACATTAGAAAATCAATCTCACACAGCTCTTTCTGCAGATGCTATTCGAAATATTGATGAAAGTAAAAAAGCAAAAAAATTCCTTAGAAATCTAGACAATTCGATTAAAAAAATTATTGAAGAGCGAATTAAAGAAAAGTATCAGACAGATGGTTTAGTCGATACTTCTGATTTAATAACTGATTTTCAGTGGGAATTTAATGATATAGTACAAAAGAAAAAAGGGAAAGTTCAACTAGCAGATGGAAAAAATTTATCAATTGATAATAAAATCGAAGAAAGAAAAGGTAAAAATGCAAATGGAAGTGGAAAACCAGATAAAAATGAAGGTAAACCAAGAAAACCAAGAAGACCAAGGAAAACACAACCTAAAAAGGAAAGAGAAAGTGAAATTGTTGAATATTTAATACCTTCTGATGTCGTAGATAGAATCTATATTGGAGAAAAGGAAATGGTTGAATTTAATTTTAATGAGCTTGAGGAAGGAAGAAAATGGAACAAGATAAATTTAGCGATAAAATTAATCACCGGGGATGGCGAAGAAATCGATAATGGCATAAAAATGAATGAATTTTACTATAATGTCAAAGAACTATTGACTAATACTGATAACTTGACAATTAGTGAAAATAAAATTGAGAACATCCCTGTTACGAATGGAAAATTAAGATTACTGTTAAATACAAGAAAGAATTTTAACGCAAAACTTAAATATATTTATAAAGTGGAGTTAATATCATGATATATTCTAAAGATGCTTCCTTTGCTTACCCTTTATTTGCAAATAACAACCATAGTTACAAAGACAATGGTTTTTTATTCAAATCCAAGAAGTAGTGGATTCTCAGGATTCTTATATTATTAAATATAATTTAACAATAGAATCTGAATTTATTAGTCATTTAATTCGAGAACATAAGGCTCAGTTAATATTGATTATAAAATCTAAAGACAACTCAATTTAGATGATACACAATTAGTTATTCCAAAATCAAGAATTAGTTTTTCTGAAAAAACAAATCTGCAAGTACATATTCAAGCATTACAGGATATATATTTTTATAATTGTAATGAATTGAATGATTTCTATCAGATGTTCAAAAACCAAATAATCATTCCAAAAAATAATTTAATAGGTTATTCAAATGTTTCGACCATTCGAAATACCGGAAAAAATCAAATTCAGTTATTTAAATTTGCTACTGATGAGACCTCAAAGTCTGATTTTAAAGTTGATTTTGATGAAGATTCAATTATTCTAATTTTTAAAAATGATGATTATAGACTAGAGGGAATGGTAAATAATATTAATATCATGAATGTATATTTTTATCAAGGCTTATATAGAGCGATATTTAGATTTATACAGCAAAATATAGGAATTACCGGTAATATTGAAGAAGAGAGTTTGTTTTTGAGTGATGTTGAATCTTACGAACTGGATAACTTAAACTCAGTTCTATATGATCTGTTTGAAACAAAAGGTGTTGAAGAACTAAGTTACGATACGATTGATGACATCATCCAAGCAATCTCGCCAGAAATTTTAGACAGATTCAATACAACAATTAAGAGGTTAAAGGAAAATGGAAATTAAGTTATTAAATAAAGGCTATAAAAAAAACGAACAAATTTACCATGATTTCATTAATAATCAAATTGATTTTGATGCTTCATATTTTTCAAATAAAGTAATAGAACTGCCTGAAGCACCTGATTTTCCAATCTATATGAATGTGCATAACCCACAGGAAAAAGTTTAAAGAAGCAATATTTATTTTAAAAGATTACTATATCCAAATAAATCGTGATATTCATTTCGATGGTCTTTTTTGGCATTCATTGTTATTAACCAAAAGGGATTATATTATGAATGAATATGGTGACCAAATCGATTCATATAAAAGCTTTAAAAATATTGTATTTAAAAAATTTGATTGGGAAAATTATATTTATAAATCAGTGCTGATTGCAGAATACGCATTTGATTATTTAGATGAACATGAAGGTGATGTAGAAGAATATATTGAGCTATTTGTAAATAATTTGGATTTATTTATCTATATTATTAAGTATGAGTTATTTAGAAATAGAGAATTCATCGTTAAATTTTTTGTTGCATCTGAAGAACTAGGAATTATGAATCTGTTGAAGAAAAAGGTTCCAGGCAGACCCGATTTAGGTAAGGATGAAAGATATGGAAGATTGGTTTTTAAAGAATTAAATAATATATATCCAGTTGTCATGGTTCCTTTGCTCCCGATAGAATCGTTAAAAACAGAAATAATGAATGCACTATCACTCTATGTGGATATGAATGAATATTTTTTAGCTAATAAGAATTAAGATATCTATGCTATAATTTAAGAAATATAACAGTTAATATCTTCTAGGAGGTATTCTATGTCACTTTCAATCATTCATCAAGACATCTCTCAATTATCAGTTGATGCCATTGTTAATGCAGCCAATACCGAACTCTTGGCTGGCGGTGGAGTCTGTGGTGCAATCTTTAAAGGGGCAGGGTATGATGCGATGACAGAAGCTTGTCGTCCTTTAGCACCGATTAAAACAGGTGAGGCTGTGATGACACCGGGCTTCAATTTATCGGCTAAGCACGTGATTCATGCAGTTGGCCCTATTTATAGCCAGTATACACCAGAGGAAGCAAAGCGTTTATTAGCTCAAACCTATACAGCTTCATTACAAGTGGCGGTTGATCATCAACTAAATTCAATTGCTTTTCCGTTAATTTCGAGTGGGATTTATGGTTATCCAAAAGAAGCAGCTTACCAAGTCGCAGTCGAGATTATTGAAGCTTTCTTAGCCGAGCATGAATTAGATGTTTATTTAGTTTTGTTTCCATAGCATTAACGCACCTCTTTTATGAGGTGTTTTTTTATTTAATAACTTAATTAGTATACATAACCTAATGAGTAAAAGTATTTTTAGTATAGGTTAAATAACAATATTTAGATGTTTCGAATGTCAATATTGATTGAGTATTTTAAAATGTTGTACATACAAATTTTTAAAAAACAGAAAGAAGTGTTGACAAATACCAAATAAAGTTTATAATTATATTGTAAGCGCATACCTATGA
The DNA here is from genome assembly GCF_001811625.1 of Globicatella sp. HMSC072A10. Lineage (NCBI taxonomy): Bacteria > Bacillati > Bacillota > Bacilli > Lactobacillales > Aerococcaceae > Globicatella > Globicatella sp. HMSC072A10. The sequence continues at coordinate 6,799 of NZ_KV805632.1, forward strand.
AAGAATATATTCTTCTATAAATGTTTATGTTGAAGAAGACGGCTCAATTTTTTAATGTCAGTTTTATTGTACTATTCAACAATAATTAAAATTAGAGGTGTAAAAAATGAAATTAAGTAAATTTATCAAAAAAGCAGGATTGATGATTACGGGTCTTGCATTAGTTTCTAGTTTAGCAGCGTGTAGTCCAACCTCACGTGGAGGAGAAAACGTTACAGGTTCTCTTAAGGAAGGTGATTTGATTGGTATTTCAATGCCAACAAAAGCTGACCAACGATGGAATGTTGATGGTGGAAATTTGGTTAAAGAATTAGAAGCAGCTGGTTTTAAAACTCAACTAGCATATGCAAATAATTCACCTTCTCAACAATCAACTGATATTAACAATTTAGTTTCTTCAGGTGCAAAAGCTGTAATTGTAGCTTCAGTAGACGGTACTGCAGTAGGACCAGCTGTTCAACAAGCTAAAGATGGAGGAGCAACTGTAATTGCATATGACCGTCTTATTATGAATACAGAAGCTGTAGATTATTATGTAACATTTGATCTTGAACGTACGGGTATTTTAGAAGCTCAAACAATTATCGAAAAACTTGATTTAGAAAATGGTGGAGGAAAAGATACGCCATATAATATAGCATTATTTGCAGGATCTGATGATGATAACAATGCACCTTATTTCTTTAAAGGAGCATGGGATTTACTTCAACCATACTTTGAATCAGGTCAACTTGTTGATCCATCAGGAATTGTTACAAAAGATTTTAAAGTAGAAGATTGGAAAAAAATCTCTGTTCATGCATGGGATCAAACTCAAGCACAAAAACAAATGGATGCGATTATGACGAAGCTAGGAGATCAACCTCTAGCAGCAGTTCTTTCACCGTATGATGCTATTTCACTTGGTGTTATGAAATCCATCAAAAATGCGCGTCCAGATATGTCTCCTTCGATTCCTTTTGATGCAACAAATCCTACAAACAAATCAGCATGGCCAGTGATTACAGGACAAGATGGTATGGATATTGCTATTACAAATATTTACTACGGCGCTCAAGCCCAAACGGTATATAAAAATGTATCATTACTTGCTGAGCAAACAACAAATATAATTAAAGAAATTTCAGAAGGAAAAACTCCTACTTCAGATAAGGAATCAATGAATAATGGTAAAAAAGATGTTCCAACTTGGTTAATGCAATCTGATGAATTGGTTAAAGATCCAACTGGAGACCAAAAAGGACTAGATTATGTTGTCGAAACTGGTTTTATAACAGAGGAACAATATCAAAAGAATATTAAGGCTCCGATTATTGAATAAAAATGTTTTTAGGGCTAGTTTGTATATTTTCATTGCATTCTGGCCCCTAATCTTATAATTCTGTTAAAGTTATAAGTTAGATTGACTTATAGTAAAGTAGGTGTATAAATAATGAATAAAAATGAAAATATTCAAGAATCTAATTATATTTTACAAATGCAAAATATTACCAAAACATTTGGTCCTGTTAAAGCACTTTCTGATGTAAATTTAAATATTAAACGTGGTGAAATTCATGGTATTTGTGGTGAAAATGGTGCAGGTAAATCCACTTTGATGAACGTACTGTCTGGAGTTTATCCACATGGAACGTATTCTGGAAATATCATATACGAAGGAAAAGAATGTACATTTAAAAATATAACAGATTCAGAAGAGTTAGGGATTGTAGTTATTCAACAAGAGCTAGCATTAAGTCCTTATTTATCAATTGCTGAAAATATTTTCATGGGAAATGAGAAACAACATAATGGCATTGTTGATTGGATGCGTACACGATCAGATGCAATAAAAGTGATGGGAAGAGTTGGCTTAATGGAGAGTCCAGAGACCAAAATTATGGATATTGGAGTAGGTAAGCAACAGTTGGTTGAAATTGCAAAGGCATTATCCAAAAACGTTAAATTATTAGTATTAGATGAACCAACCGCTGCTCTTAACGATGAAGACTCTGCTCATTTATTGGATATTCTTAGAGATTTACGTGACAATCATGATGTGACTTCTGTTATTATCTCTCATAAACTAAATGAAATTAAAGAAATAACTGATAATGTTACAATTATCCGTGATGGTTCGACGGTTGGTTATATGCCTAATACAGAAACTGAACCACTAAATCAAGATCGTTTAATTGCTGCAATGGTTGGCCGCGAATTAACCAATTTATATCCTGACCATATTTCAAATCTAGGAGAAGAAATTTTTAGGGTTGAAAACTGGACAGTTCATCATCCTTTAGATAAACAACGTATTATTGTTGATGATGTAAGTATCAAGGTTAGCTCAGGAGAGATTGTTGGAATTGCTGGTCTTATGGGGGCTGGCCGTACTGAATTAGCAATGAGCATTTTTGGTAAGACATATGGTTCTAATATTTCAGGTAAAGTATTTATTCATGGTAAGGAAACTGATACTTCCACAGTTGAAAAAGCGATTGCTGCTGGATTGGCCTATGCTACTGAGGATCGTAAAGGATATGGTCTCAATTTATTACAAAATATTCGAGAAAATGCTATTCTTGCTTCTCTAAAAGAACATTCTAAAAATGGTGTTATGGATTTTAATATTGAACGTGTTGTGGCTGAACGTTTTAGAAAAGAATTCCGTATAAAAACACCATCTATTGAAGAAAAAGTATCAAATTTATCAGGTGGTAATCAGCAAAAAGTAGTATTATCTAAATGGGTTATTTCTAATCCAGAGATTCTTATTTTGGATGAACCAACACGTGGAATTGATGTTGGTGCAAAGTATGAAATTTATGAAATTATTAACAAATTAGCAGATGAAGGAAAAGGAATTATTGTCATCTCATCTGAATTACCTGAATTAATTGGTATTTGTGATCGAATCTATACAGTTAGTCAAGGTGTTGTTACGGATGATGTACCAAAAGAGAAATTTACTCAAGAATATCTCATGAAAGGTATGACTAAAGAAAAACTAAAGGTGGATGCATAAAATGAGAACTAAAACAAACTCAGCTGTTGAATCAGCAAATGGACATAAAAAAGGATTTTTAGAGGCTCTATTAACAAATAGCCGTCAATATGGTATTGTGGGAGCATTAATAGTTATTATAGTAGTTTTTCAAGTGTTAACAGGTGGATTATTGCTACATCCAAATACTGTAGTACAACTAGTTCAACAAAATGCTTATGTTGTAATTTTAGCAATTGGTATGGTAATGGTAATAATAGCAACTCATATCGATTTATCTGTAGGTTCTTTAGTAGGTTTTATCGGTGGTTGTGTCGCATTATTGATGCAAGACATGCATGTAAATTGGTTTGTATCGATACTAATTGGTATTTTAATCGGTTTATTAATAGGTGTTTGGCAAGGATTTTGGGTAGCTTATGTGGGTATTCCAGGTTTTATTACGACTTTAGCAGGTATGTTGGTGTTCCGTGGATTGGCAACTACTATGATTAATGCATCAATTCCAGTGAATGATTCATCTTTTAATGCTATTGCAGCAAATTATTTGCCGAATATTTTTGGTTTTTGGGGACCGTTTGATGGTTTAACTATAGTCGTGGGAATTTTATTAATCCTATTTTATGCCTATAAGCAATTTAGAAATCGTAAAAAAGCATTTTTAGTTGGATTAGACGTAGAACCTTTATCTGCAACCTACACCAAAATTGGAATAACTGCTGTTATTATCGGGGCTTTAACTTATTTATTTGCTTCCTCAGGTAATGCTGTACAAGGTGGTATTCCTATCATGTTAGTTATTGTTGGAGTATTAGTAGTATTGTATAACTTTATTTTAAATAATACCGTTTTTGGACGTCATGTTTATGCAGTTGGTGGAAATCGTCGTGCAGCGATGTTATCAGGGATTAATACAAAGAAAGTCGATTTTCTATTGTATGTACATATGGGATTCTTATCATCAATCGCAGCTGTTGCGATGCTTTCACGTTTAAGTTCTGCTTCTGCTGCAACCGGTAACTCATTTGAAATGGATGCTATCGCAGCCTGTTTCGTAGGAGGTACTGCGGTAACAGGAGGTGTGGGGACTGTTCCAGGGGTAGTAATAGGTGCAGCTGTAATTGGTGTTATTAACCAAGGTTTGTCAATTATGGGGGTAGACTCTGCATTAATTCAAACAATTAAAGGATTGGTTCTTTTACTTGCTGTTGCAATAGATATTTATACCAAAAAGACAAAAAGCTAATCTTTTTTTACAACAAAAGGAGTGGATAAGAAATGGGAAAAGAATTAAATGAAACATCTAAAAGTCGTCTGTATGGATTGACAGCAATATTTTGTTCATTATGGCTAATACAAAGTATTTATGATACTATCCAAGCTCAACAGAAGGTATTTACATGGTTAAATATAATTTTTTATCTATCTCTTTTTTTAGTGATTGTTTATAATGCTTACTCTGCCTATGAAATAAAAAAGACTTTTAAAAAAGAAAAATAGAAGTTATCAGTTGTTAAATAGATTATTATAAATAGTATGCTAATCGTTGTCATCAATTTACTTTTTACGTTAATTGGTGATAACGATGTTTTTATTCTTGAAAAGTTTATTTAAATTGGATAATTCCCTTAAAGTTTTCGTCTAATGTAACCAACGCATTGATTATGATGAAATCACTAGAAAAAAGCTAGGCAGAAACTTTAAAAAAATCTATCTGTTACTTTTATGCGCAGTGGTTGAGTGGTCTTAACCTTGCGGGGGTGAACAGACGAAGCGAAAATTATTCAATTTTCTACTTCTGGTCAATCACTTTCTTTTATTATTGTGAAACCCACAAATTTTCTTATCCCCACTTCATTATCTTTTTTCTTTTTATTTACTTGTTAATTGCGGATCATTTTGAAACCAAAATCAGCCATGTTGAATCGATTTTCGATAATTTTTTTATTTGTATGTAAACAAAGCATAAGTGATTCAAAATTGACAGGCTAGGCACTTTATCCCTAGGAATCAGGCATTTAATGAATACAACATTAGACTCATATCATAATATTTTAATCCTCAATAAGCTAGATATGACACGCTTTAAGCACTTCACTTTTCTTTAAGAATACTTTATTCACTATGTATTCCCAATTGAATCTTTGTGACAGCACTCAAATCATTCCCATTGAGTTTATTTTGAATCATTACTTAAAGTATTGAATAAAGTCTTAAAATTAGCTACTATTAAGATATGAAAGCGATTAATATTTTATAGATGGGAGTGTTGATGATGGGGAGACAAGTATATACTTTAACGCAACAACAATTAAAAGTCGTAGATCAAGCACTACAAAATAAACAGACTGCGATTAAAGGGCCCGCCGGTAGTGGTAAGACTTTAGTGGCGATTAGTATTGCCAATCGTTTGGCTGAGGAAGATGAATTAGCACTCCCACTGGACGGCGAACGTCTACCGATTGTTTTAACAACTTTTACCAATGCCTTGGTCAATCATATCCGTCAGGATTATTATTTGGATGATATTAAAGTGATGACCGTTCACCGTGTATTGAGTGACTTTATTCGCAAAAATGGTGGGAAAGTGAAGTTTGCTTCGCGAAAGTTAAGAGCCTTTTTAGAAAGTCATCTCGATACCAATCGTTATAGTGTCAGGTTTATGGAAGCTGAATTTGCTTTTATTTATGGCAATGGCTTGAAGAAGCGTGCGGATTATTTACAAGCAGTCCGAATAGGACGCGGGCGAGGTAATCTTGACCGAGAGTATGTGTTTGACTTATTTGAACAGTACCAGGCACTACTCGCTAAAAACAATGAGTATGATTTCTCAGATATTGGTAACGTAGTTTTAGAATTTATTGCAGAAAATGAGACCTCTCCAACCGTAAAGCATCTTATTTTAGATGAGGTGCAAGATATGCCGAAGACTTGGATTCGCGCGCTACAACAGATTACCCAAGACAAAGTAGTGTATATTGGCGACGTGGCGCAATCCATTTATGGCAAACGGTTCACTTGGGTGGGCGTGGTCGGTTCTACATTTAGACCGTTAGAACTACAACGTAATTTTAGAAATACCAGACAAATATTTGAAGCAGCCGATTCGATTTTAAAATTTGAATATGTGATCAATGATGCATCACGTCAAGAATTTTCGCAAGATATAACCGAGACCCAAGATGAAGGCAATCGACCGCAACTCTTCTTATTACGCAATGAACAAAGTCAGTTGGAACATATTATTTTAAAGATTAAAGAGATTCTGTCTGATTATCCTAATGAACGGATTTGCATCGGGTTTCGCAAGACGACGCCTTTTAAATTTCGAGTATTAAAGGCATTGAGTAAAGCTGGCATTGCGTATGAAACCAATCTGAGTAAAGATACAGGGAAGACACCAGTAGTCGTTTCGAGTTTCCATTCGATGAAGGGACTCTCGTTTGATCACGTGATTTTAGCGGAGATGGATGATGCCATCTTTGCGGATGCGATTGAAGAAACGGATACTGATGTTGAGCGACGTTTAGTCTTTGTGGCGATGACGCGTGCTCGTAAGACCTTGAGTTTATTTGTTGGTAGTGACCAACCGGTTCGGTATTTAAGTGAGATTTCTCCAACTAAGATTTTACCGATTGTCTGGAATCCGACGGCTTTTGATACTTTATTTAAAGAGCAGATTCAACGATTGACTATTCGTCGTAACATTTTGCGTGAGGAGTTTCAACGCTATACGCATCGGATTGCTGAATTAGAAAGCGAGTTAGAACAAGCGCAAGCTGAATTAGCCAAAATGCTCGATCAACCGATTAGTCAGGTAGGCTTTGGTAATGAGAAAATATCAAAATTAACCGTTGATATTGAAAATGAGAAGCAACATCAATTAGCAGTTGAAGCAAAATTAATGGAAACCAAAGTGCAAGACCAATTGGCGCATAATCAATTAGATTTAGAGTTAGCGACATATTATTTTAGTGATAATGCGAAACTACTCATATTAGGTGGCGATGGAGGTTTCCGTGAGAAGCATTTACCAGGGCTCTTAAAAGAATACGGACTAGCCAGAGATGCTTATGAATGGATTCCCTATGATGAAATGAAACATTTTGATATTACCACTTGTTATTATTCAACAAAATATTCAGATTTAATCGTCGGGGCTACGCCACATAGTACAAAGGGCATTGGCAACAGTTCGAGCTTAATTCAATTTATTCGTGATCATCAAGCGGAATTACCTAAAGCACATATTTTAGAACAAAATGGCATCCCGGTTAAATTATCAAAAGAAGATTTTAGAAAGTTGCTTCCTAATACAGCCTTGTATGCTGCATTAAAAGGCATTTAATCGATTAAAGTCTCACTTGATTTGGCAATTAAGCGGTGAGGCTCAATGTATTGTTAGATAGGAATGCATGGCTTGAGGCTCAATGTATTGTTAGACAGGGACGAATCACGAGAGGTTCTATGTATTATTAGCCAGAGACGAATCCGACGATTATAATCAAAATGTCTATTTAAACAGACAATTTATATTTTGTCTATTATAACAGACAAAAAGAGGTGAGGTCATGCAATATATCTCAATGATTGGCGATGTCATTGAGTCAAAGTCCATTAAGAAACGTCATCAATCACAAGATCAATTAAATAAGATTATGAAGCAATTAAATGAACAGTATCAAACAACGATTGTTTCCAATTTTACGATTACAACCGGTGATGAAATATCCAGGATTAATAACTCAATTTTAACACCAATCCCACTTATCCTTACTTTCTTTATAGGTGCCTGGCTAGATATTTAATACTTAGTGAAGTTAATAGATACTCAAAAACCCGCCAGCAGAAATCTGCTAGCGAGTTTCTTCATTATATTTAATTAAATTCGACTGCTACTCCAAAGTGATCGCTCACGATGGGTTCTTTTTTGCCATCAAAAACAACTCGATAACTTTTAACCTCTCCCGGGTAATCCGTAAAGATATAATCGATTCTTTTTTCATCCGTATGGCCTTCCCATCCGTCAATATCACTTAAAACGGTTGCAGATCCAATCTTTTCTTCTGCCTGAACATAGGCATCTTTTAATTGAGGAGCCGTAGTTTTGATATAGTCATAGCCCTCGTCTCTAAGCTCTGCCTTATTGTTGAAATCACCCATAAAAAGGTGAGTCTTCTGACTCACTTTTTCAATATGAGGAAGCGTATTATCCCATTCATACTTGAATAAGTGATCACCTGATGGATCTAACCACCAAGAGTAGTGGCATGAAAAGACTACCCATTCTTTACCTTCAAGGCTTACATTACCTTTTAGAATTCTTCTGGTGTAGTGATTCGCATAATCCGATATTTCAGACACTAAGAAACTTTCTGGACTGAAAGGTGTTTTGGATAAAATAGCCACACCTTCATCGTACACATCATAGCCAATATGATTGGCTGTCCAACTCCAATAGTAATGAAGTCCACGCTCTTTTAGCAACTGAACGATGAGATATGCAAAGTTATCTTCCTTTATAGCAACAGGATTCATTTCTCCAGAAGCTTGGATAAATAAATCGTCCACAATTTCTTTCGCTTCCATTGTTTGATTAATTTCCTGAAGAGCGATAATTTGAAAATCTTCTTTGGCAATATAATCAACGATTTGTCTTAATTTTAATTCTGGATCCTTTTCCATCCATGAATGAGTATTCAGTGTTAAAACGTTCAATTTATTTCTCCATTCTAACCAATGTTTCTTTCATTCACTCGACCAATCTCTGTATCTTCGGAGATATCGTGCGTTTGAATGAACTCAAAGTCTTGATTTTCTGTCAAGTTCGTAAAAACAACCATGATAGTGGTTTCTTTTCCTGCTTTTTTAATCGAAGCCAAGTCCATTTCAGCTATTTTATCTCCAGCAATTACTTCTTGACCTTCTTCAACAAAGATTTCAAAACCTTCACCTTTTAATGCAACTGTATCTATTCCTAAATGAATAAGTACGTCAATTCCACTTGCTGTTTTAATACCAATTGCATGTTTGGTTGGGAAGACACTTTGAATTGTACCATCTACTGGAGAGATTACTGTATTTGTTGAAGGGTTTACTGCATAACCATCACCCATCATTTTCTGAGAAAATACTTCATCATTTACTTCAGTAATCGGAAGTACGTCACCTTTTGCTACTGGGAAAATTACTGTTGTGAGTCCTTTAGAACCTGTAGCCACTACTTCCTTTTCATCCATTTCAGGTGTTTCATCAAGTTTAGGTTCTGGAATAGCTGCATTAGAGCTCAATACATCCAAAATATCAGATTTTAAGACATCTGCTTTTGGTCCATAAACTGCTTGAACTCCATTATCTTTCTTCACAAGCCCCATTGCGCCTGCTTTTTTCCAAGCATTTTCGTCTCCAACAGAATCAACATCCTTAACAGAAACACGTAAGCGAGTCATACAAGCATCTACATCTGTAATGTTTTCTTTACCACCTAATAAGTGAATAATATCATACACTTGTTGTGTAGCATCTACAGGCTCTCCATTTTCAGATGCTACTTCTCCACCTTCGTAATTTCCATTACGTCCTGGAGTTGCAAAATTGAATTTCTTAATTAAGAAGTTTGCAATAAAGTAAGTCAATATTCCGAATAGAAGGGTTACCCAAACAAAGTTAATTAAATCCATACCTAGTCCCGCACGAATCGCTAATGGCGTACGTGTAAGCAATTCAATGTTACCAAACGAGTGAACACGTAAGTTTACGATATCAGCCATCGCAAATGCTGCTCCTTGGATTACCGCATAAACGATATACAAAGGCATAGCTGCGAACATAAACATAAACTCAAGTGGTTCTGTAACACCTGTTAAAAATACAGCTAAAGCAGCTGATACATACATTGATTTATGTGTTTTTAGTTTGTCTTTATCGACATTTTTATACATGGCATAAGATAGACCCATTAATATACCTGATGATCCAATCATTTGTCCGACTTTAAAACGAGCAGGAACTACGTTATTTAATAACCATTGGTACGTAGCAGTATCACCAGCAGCGTCTAAGTTAATTAAATCTCTTACCCATGCTAACCAAAGTGGGTCTTGACCGAATACCATAGCACCCTGTTGTGCACCAGTTAATACTTCATAGGTTCCTCCAAGAGGTGTGTAGTTAATTGGAATAGTTAATATGTGGTGTAAACCAAATGGTAATAATAAACGCTCTAATGTACCAAATAAGAATGGAGCTAAGACTGGAGCTGATTCTTGTGATTGAGCAATCCATACACCGAAACTATTAATACCACTTTGAATAAATGGCCAAACAATAGCTAATACAATTGAAGCAATTAAAGACCATAAGATAATAACAAACGGTACAAATCTTTTTCCGTTAAAGAAGGATAAAGCATCGGGTAGTTTTCTAAAATTATAATATTTATTGTAAGCAACAGCTCCCATAAATCCTGCAATAATACCGACGAAAACCCCCATATTTAAAGCTGGTGCCTCTAAAACACTAACAAAATAACCATCAATTGGTATTTCTGCTCCAAATAATGTTTGTGTTACTGCATTTGGGTCAGCTAACATTTCACTGGTTACGCCAAAAATCGCTCCTGTAATTCGGTTAATTAGAATAAAACTGAGCCCGGCAGCGAAGGCACCCCCAGCTCTATCTTTTGCCCAACTTCCACCGATTGCTAATGCAAATAAGACGTGTAAGTTTCCAATAATTGCCCAACCAATATTCTCAATCACACTTCCAACTGAAATCAAAGCTTGCATATCTGGATTAATTAGAGGAAGTGATCCACCAATACTAATCATTAATCCTGCAGCTGGCATAACAGCAATAACGCCCATTAACGCTTTCCCGAATTTTTGCCAAAATTCAAAATTAAATATTTTTTTCAATTTTCTTCTCCCTGTCTTCTTTTATTTTTATATTTCTAAAAAATTGTGAATCTGGTATTGTCACCTCCATCTTATTCATTTATTCCCATCATAATGACTACTACACTATAAACAGTAAAAACGATCTAAATTTATTATACTTTTTTAGACAACCGCTCTCATAAAATAGTTCATTTTAGTAGTAATGCATAAAACTTATAGCGTAAGATAAATGATGGGTTCTTCTTAGATCTATTCAGGATACTAATAGTTTTAATTTATCATATAACCACAATGTTGTAAAGAATGATACTATTTTGTAAACGTTTAGCAACACTCTTTATGACTTTGAAATATAAAATGTTGAGATGATGAACGCTGACTAATTTAAACTTGAAATTTATCAAACCAAAGTCCAAGACCAATTGGCTCACAATCAATTAGATTTAGCACAACCAACGTATTATTTTAGTGATAATGCGAAATTACTCATCTTGGGAGGCGATGGCGGTTTCTGTGAGAAGCATTTACCAGGACTCTTAAAAGTATATGGATTGGTGAGAGATGCTTATGAATGGATCCTTTATGATGAAATGAAGAATTTTGATATTTCCACTTGTTATTATTCAACGAAATATTTAGACTTAATCGTTGGTGCTACGCCACTTAGTACAAAAGGCATTGGTAATAGTTCTAGCTTGATTCAGTTTATTTGTGAGCATCAATCCGAACTACCCAAAGTGTATATTTTAGAAAAAGCTGGTATACCGGTTAAAATTACCATAGAAGATTTTAGAAAGGTGCTTCCTAATACAGCCCTGTATGCTGCTATGAAAGGCATTTAAACTTTTATAGTCTCTCCTGAGATTGAGATAAAGCGGGTGAGGCTCACTGTTTTTGTTAGAGAGAGACGAATCACTTTGGTGTAATCAAAAAATGTCTATTATAATAGAAAAAAAGGGGTGAGGTTATGCAATATATCGCAATGATTGGCGATGTCATTGAGTCAAAATCAATTAAGGAACGTCAACAATCACAAGAACAATTCAATAAGATTATGAAGCAAATGAATGAGCATTATCAAGCGTATATCGTCTCAAATTTCACCATTACAACAGGTGATGAATTTCAAGCCTTACTGACATCTAATGCACCATTTTTAAGGATTATGGATGAAATTTTAATGGCTTTTCGACCTAATCGGGTGCGCTTTGGCTTTGGTTTAGGCGAGATGATAACTGAAATCAATAATGAAATCAGTATCGGGGCAGATGGGCCTGCTTATTGGCATGCGCGCGCCGCTATAGAATATATTCACGAAAAAAATGACTATGGCATGACGCAAGCACGAATTGGTCATGAGAACACTGAAGTGGTCGAAAGTTTAAATCATTATCTAGCGTTAACCGAATATATTCGTAGTAGTTGGGTGACGACTCAAAATGATTTATTAGCAGTTTTATTAGCTAACGATATTTATCAAGAAGACTTTGAGCATCAAATCATTGCTGGACAACTTAATATTAACCCCAGTGCCCTTAGTAAGCGATTAAAGGGGAGTGGCATTAAAGTCTATTTAAGAGGACGCAATACCATTACTGACGCGGTGCATCAATTATTAAAGGAGGAAAAATAAACGATGGTGGTACCAGGATTCAATGCTTATTTTAATCAAAATCCTCTGTTAGTATTGTACTTAGTTGTTCATTTTCTAGTCGATTTTCATTTTCAATCACCGACAATGGCGAACAAAAAAAAGACAGATATCCGTTATGTTAGTTATCATTTGCTGGTGGTAACACTTGGCTTTGGTGCTCTATTGGTTTTCTGGCCAACATTATTGTCTAGTGTGCTATTAATTATTATTGCTCATGCTCTAATTGATATGACAAAGTAGTTTTTTACACATCGTTTAAACTTAACCAATAATCAAAACTTAAGTCTTTTTGTAGGTGATCAATTACTTCACATATTGAGTATGGTAAAGATTAACGCGGTAGCAGGGAGCACGGTAACGTTAACGATGCCGACGCCTTTTTTATTATTATTCTTATTTTGTGTGTTAGTAACAAAGCCGGTTAATATATTATTCAAATTAGCATTTAGTCGGTTCCAATCACCGGCCGTTAGTTCAGAAGAAACGGTTACAGGCGCAGGCGCGATGGTAGGAAACCTAGAACGCATTGCAATGGGGATCTTGATGTTACTAGGCCAATTTGCTTCGGTTGGCTTAGTATTTACGGCCAAGTCGATTGCCCGCTATAATAAAATTTCCGATAGCCCTTCGTTTGCGGAGTACTATTTAATAGGTTCACTATATAGTATTATTGCGGTCTTAATTTGTTATTGGTTATTATTTTACTAAGCGGAATTGGGTGTTAAAAGTCAGAGAAACAACCAAATAAAATTCCAGTATCTTTAATCAGTCGGCAATGAATTATCCGATGAAACTACTCAACTGTTATGGGTGGGCTGACGAAGCGAAAATCATTCATTTTCTATATCTATCCCACACTATTATGTTACTCCCGTTTTCTTTGATAGAATAAATTAGTCTGACTTTTTATACATCTTTCATTCTTTTCGAAAATCAATCACAACACCCCTTATTTTTGAAATGTTTCAAAAATATTTTTATCATCTCAAAAGGCTCTAAAACCTTATGATAGCAAGGTTTTAAAACCCTATTCCTTTTATCGTTTTTCATACAAAATCAGGCGATTTTTAACTTCATCATTCACAAATTTATCATAATTGATTATAATGATGGTAAATGGATGTCATGGGTTAGTTCGATCAATGAAAACTGGTTGGAGGCAACAATTGAAATTTTCAGTAATATTGTGAACTAACCTCGACATTCAAAAATCGATGAGGAGTGATACCATGTATGGTGCATTAGAAGCAGGTGGCACAAAATGCGTTTGTGCTATGTTTGATAACGAAGGACAAATTATTGAGCGAGTTAGTATTCCTACTGAAACGCCCGATATTTCTGTACCAAAAATGATTGCTTTCTTTAAAAAATATCCTGAAATGAAAGCGTTAGGGATTGGTTCATTCGGTCCTTTAGGTGATAATGAAGAGTTGCCTTCTTACGGTTATATTACCACTACTCCTAAAAAAGGCTGGAATAACTATAATTTCTTAGGTGCTTTTAAAGCAGAATTTAATGTACCCATGGCGTGGACTACCGATGTGAATGCGGCGGCTTATGGTGAAATGAAAAAAGGTGCAGCCAAAGGATTGGATAATGTTATTTATTTAACTGTTGGAACAGGTGTTGGCGGCGGTGTCGTCGTAGATGGTCATGTCGTCAGTGGTTATGGACACCCTGAAACAGGGCATATATTAGTAAGACGTCATCCAGAAGACCATTATGAAGGTAAGTGTCCTTATCACGGGGACTGTTTAGAAGGGATGGCTGCTGGTCCAGCAATTGAAGAACGTTGGGGCCAAAAAGGTTTTGATTTAGGTGAAGATCACCAAGCTTGGGAAATGGAAGCTTATTATATTGCGCAAGGATTATATAATTACTATACTGTTTTAGGCTGCGAGCGATTCATTTTAGGTGGAGGCGTGATGAAACAACGTCAATTATTCCCATTAATTCGTGAGAATTTCAAAAAGTTCAATAATGGTTATTTAGAAACACCAGAATTAGAAGGCTTTATCGTGCCACCAGCATTAGAAGACGATGCCGGTATTACAGGATGTTATGAATTAGCGCGTGAATTATTATCTTAATATCGTGTGCACGTTAAATTCTGTGAATGAGTTGAGTCATGTAATCGACAATGAATTCAAATAAAAATGAGTGGTCATGACGAGGCGGGAAGATTAACTTGTATTTCGTCTGCCACTCTCAATATTAACGATGGCTAGCGGATGCCTTAATTTGATAGTCATCGTAATTAAATTTTAAGTAAAGTGAGGTGAAATAAATGGCAACAATGAAAGATGTCGCAGAATTAGCGGGTGTTAGTTTAGGGACCGTCTCAAGAGTCATTAATAAAGCACAAGGCATTAAGCCCCAAACACTTGAAAAAGTGAATGCAGCGATTGAAAAATTAAATTATGTACCTGACCAATATGCGCGTGGTATGAAATTAAATCGTACCAATACCGTTGCTTTAATCGTGCCGACGATATGGCATCCGTTTTTCGGTGAATTTGCTTATCATGTCGAGCAAGAATTGAGTCGATTAGATTATAAGATGCTTCTATGTAACAGCGCTGGTCCGGAAAAGGAAGCAGAATATATTAAAATGTTACAACAAAATAAAGTAGATGGGATTATTGCGATTACCTATAGTTCGATTGAGGAGTTTTTATCTTCAGGCATCCCCTTTGTCAGTTTTGACCGTGTCTTTCCAGGTATGGATATTGCTTATGTTGCGTCTGATAACAAGGTAGGTGCTGAAATAGCGGCGAAGACACTCATTGAGAAAGGGTGTACGCATTTTGGCTTTGTTGGAGCGCATAATGAGACGGAGAACGAGACGAAAAAGCGCCGTCAATATTTTGAAAAAGCCATTATAGAAGCAGGATATCAACTTTCAATTTTAGATGAAGTGGAGCCTGTTCCTAACTTAAAGGAAAAGATTCGCGAGTTTTTAATTGAAAATCCTACAATTAATGGTATCTTTACGATTAATGACTTTGCTGCGCTTGATGTTATTGAAGTTGCGGAAGATTTGGGAATTAAAGTTCCAGAGGATCTACAAATAATTGGCTATGATGGAATAAGAATGGCAATTGAGCGACAATATGTCGTGTCAACAATTAAACAACCATTGGAAGAAATGTCAAAAAAAGCTGTGGAACTAATTTTAGATATTATTGATGATAAAGAACATACACGTCAATATTTAATTCCGGGATACTATGTTGAAGGAAAAACTACTAAAAAATAAAAAAAGAAAAAATACCTATTGACAAAAAACGCTTTCTTTTATAAACTAAGATTGTAGTTAGTTACGAAGTATTTTTTTTATATTATTATTGAAACGTTTCAATATAAATAAAAATTAAAACAAAATCAGAATGTGCTGTTAAGCAAAGCAGCACTGATTATTTCTAAAAGTTTTGAAACGTTTCAAAAAGGAGGAGGAAATAGATGTCAACTGTCATAAAGAAAGAGTTGAGTACATGGGAGAAAATAAAAAAACAAAAAGTATTATTTTTAATGTTAATTCCGGGTTTATTACTGACGTTCGTATTTAAATATATTCCGATGTATGGTGTATTAATTGCCTTTAAAGATTACAATCCATTACGAGGAATATTAGGAAGTGATTGGGTTGGTTTTAAGGAATTTGCGAAGTTTTTATCGGCACCGAATTTGGGATTATTAGTCGGGAACACCTTAAAGTTGAGTGTTTATGGATTATTATGGGGGTTTTTGCCACCGATTATTTTAGCCATCATGTTAAATCAATTAGCAAGTCCAAGGTTAAAAAGACAAATTCAGTTAATCTTATATGCTCCTAATTTTATTTCTGTCGTTGTTATTGTCGGTATGATTTTTTTATTTTTCTCTATTGAAGGACCAGTCAACCGCATTTTAGAGTTCATGGGCATGAATGTTAATTTTATGACCAACCCTAATTATTTTAGAACTTTATATATCGGTAGTGGTATTTGGCAAGGAATGGGTTGGGCTTCTACCTTGTATACAGCCACCTTGGTTAACGTCGATCCGTCGTTAGTTGAAGCAGCAAAATTGGATGGTGCTAATATTTTACAAAGAATATGGCATATTGACTTACCGACCTTAAAACCTGTGATGGTCATTCAATTCATCTTAGCAGCGGGTAACATTATGAGCGTCGGTTATGAGAAAGCCTACTTAATGCAAACATCTTTAAACTTAACCGCGTCTGAGATTATTTCGACCTATGTTTATAAACAAGGTTTAGTTTCGGGTAATTATTCATATTCAACAGCTGTTGGTTTAATCAATACCGTGATTAACGTGGTATTACTAATAATAGTTAATAAAACAGTAAAACACTTAAATGATGGCGAAGGATTATAGGAGGTAAATAATGAATTCAGCAATGCAAACAGATTTTGACCGTCGAATTTTATTGATTAATAAAATCATGATTGGTCTGATTGTTTTAATTACATTTGTACCACTTGTCTATATTTTAATTGCATCCTTCATGGATCCAACGACTTTACTAGCAAAAGGAATTAGTTTTAATCCTAAAGACTGGACATTACAAGGCTACCAACGAGTATTTGCTGATTCTTCGATTGTTAGAGGGTTTATTAATTCAATCTTTTATTCACTCACTTTTTCAGTTATTACAGTTGCAGTGTCAATGTTAACCGCTTATCCATTATCTAGAAAAGATTTGGTAGGTAGAAAATGGATTAATATAATGTTGCTGATTACCATGTTCTTTGGTGGCGGTTTAGTACCAACTTATTTATTGGTTAAGCAACTAGGAATGTTAAATACTGTATGGTCAATCTTAATACCAGGAGCAGTCAATGTTTGGAATATCATTTTAATTCGTACGTATTGTCAAAATTTACCTGAAGAATTAATTGAAGCAGCTGTTATTGATGGCGCCAATGATTTTCAAATTTTTGTCAAAATTATTGTGCCATTATGCAAGCCAATTTTATTTGTACTGTTCTTATATGCTTTTGTAGGTCAATGGAATTCATATTTTGATGCGATGATTTATTTAAAAGATCCAAAATTAGAACCCTTACAATTGGTTTTACGAAAAATCTTAATTCAAAATCAACCTAATCAAGAAATGATTGGAACAAATACCGCAATGATTGATATTCAACGTATTGCCGAAATGATTAAATACGCTACTATTGTTGTCTCAAGTTTACCATTGATGATTATGTACCCATTCTTCCAAAAATACTTTGATAAAGGTATTTTGGTTGGTTCAATTAAAGGATAAAAAAATATTTTTTGGAGGGAAAAAAATGAAAAAAGCAAAAATGTTTGGATTGTTAATGTCCAGTGGTTTAATTTTAACGGCATGTAGTGGGGGTGGTGGGACCTCAAGTCCTGATTACGGTTTGAAGGATGTACAATTTCCGTTAGAAAAGCAAGTGACTTTAAAAGTGACGACCGGTAGTTCACCTTTGGCGCCAGAAGACCCTAATGACAAATTAATTGTCAAAAGATTAGAAGAAGATACAAATGTGCATATTGAATGGATTAATTACAATACTGATTATGCTGAAAAACGTAACTTAGATATTTCCAGCGGTGATTTACCAGATGTCTTCCATAATGCTGCGGCTTCAGATGTGGATTTAATTAAATGGGCTAAAAATGGGGTTATTGTTCCTGTTGAAGATTTAATCGATCAGTATATGCCTAATTTTAAGAAAATACTAGATGAAAATCCAGAATATCGCGCGATGATTACAGCACCTGATGGTCATATTTATTCATTCCCTTGGATTGAAGAATTAGGATCTGATAAAGAATCGATTCACTCTGTTAATGATATCGCATGGATTAACGTAGAATGGTTAGATAATTTAGGTTTAGACATGCCAGAAACAACTGATGATTTAATTGAAGTCTTAGAAGCATTTAAAACTGAAGACCCTAATGGTAATGGTGAAGCGGATGAAATCCCAATGGCCTTTATTAATAATGGAGGTAATGAAGACTTTAAAATCTTAATGGGAGCCTTTGGAATCGGTGATACGGATGATCACGTTGTTGTCTCAAACGATAAAACAGTTGACTTTACAGCTGATAACGAAGAGTACAAAGAAGGAATCAAGTTCATGCGTGATTTATATGAACGTGGTTTATTAGACACTGAAGCCTTTGAACAAGATTGGAACACTTATATTGCGAAAGGGTCAGAACATCGTTATGGTGTCTACTTTACATGGGATAAAGCCAATGTAACAGGGATGAACGATAGTTATGATATTTTACCAGCATTAGCAGGACCAGATGGTAAAAAACATATTGCACGTACTAATAACTTTGGTTTTTCTCGTGACCGTGCCGTTATTACTTCAGCTAATAAAAACTTAGAGTTAACGGCCAAATGGCTTGATAGGATGTACGAACCAGTACAATCTGTTCAAAATAACTGGGGAACCTATGGTGATGATACCCAACAAAATATCTTTGAATTTGATGAAGCAACACAAACTTTAAAACACTTACCATTAGAAGGGACAGCTCCAGGAGAATTACGTCAAAAGACGGAATTGGGTGGACCTTTAGCAATCTTGGATGAATACTATGGTACTGTGACGACGATGCCAGATGATGCGAAATGGCGTTTAGATTTATTACACGAACATTATGTGCCATATATGAATAATGATTATAATTATCCGCGTATATTTATGACAGTTGAAGACTTAGAAAAGATTGAAACAATCGAAGCAGACTTAATGGAATATGTTAACCGTAAACGTTCAGAATGGATTGTTAACGGTAATATTGATGAAGAATGGGATGCATATTTAGCAGAATTGGATAGATTTAGATTACCAGAATGGTTAGAAATTAAACAAAAATATTTTGATGAATATTTAGCTAACCAAGAATAGTAGGAGGCGTATCAATGACTCAATTTACAATCGAGCGAGCAAATCAATTTATTAAAGAAAACAAACATTTAGTCAATCCACAATACCGACCTCAGGTGCATTTTACGGCACCTATCGGGTGGATTAATGATCCAAATGGCTTTATCTTCTATCAGGGAGAGTACCATTTGTTTTATCAACATTATCCTTATGATGCGATTTGGGGGCCGATGCATTGGGGACATGCTAAGTCAAAAGATTTAATCCATTGGGAACATTTACCTGTAGCGTTAGCACCAGATAAGAATTATGACCTTGGTGGATGCTTTTCAGGTAGTGCCATTGAAAAAGATGGCAAATTATGGTTAATGTATACAGGGAATATTCAAAATGAACAAGGCGAACCGCGTCAAATACAAAATATCGCCGTCTCAGAAGATGGAGTTCATTTTGAAAAAATTGCTCAAAACCCGGTATTAACCGAAGCGGATTTACCTGAAGGAATAGTGCCAGCTGATTTTCGTGATCCAAAGGTTTTTGAAAAAAATGGCAAATATTATGCGGTGATTGTGGCTCGTCATGAAGACGGTGTAGGTTGTGTCTTATTATATAGTTCCGATGATTTAATTGAGTGGCAATATGAGTCGATCTTCCTTAAAGGAACGAAGGAACAAGGTGAAATGTGGGAATGTCCAGATTACTTTAATCTTGATGGCGTTGATACACTATTAATGTCACCAATGCGTTTTGACCGCGATGATTTAAGTCATCATAACATAAATACCACAGTGGTTGTTAAAGGGAAAGTTGATTGGGAGAAAAAAGAATTTATCCCTGAACAATGGGCAGAATTAGATCATGGACATGATTTCTATGCGCCTCAAACATTAGAAGATGACGAAGGTCGTCGTATTATGATTGCTTGGATGAATACTTGGGGACGTCATAATGTGACCAAAGAGTTAGACCATCAGTGGGCTTTCGGGATGACTATGCCACGTGTATTACACTGGCGAGATAACAAATTTACGCAAACTCCTGTATTGACTGAAGCACATTTAGCAATAGAAACGACGGATGATTTTTCGATGAATCAAGCGAAATTATTAGTCTTACGACCTAGGGAGCAAGCCGATTTTGAATTGCGAGTGGGGAGTGCCAATGACTATGTCAGCATTCGTTATGAAAAGGATGGCAATGCCGTTTATTTAGACCGAGAAAATCTAAGAATTGATTTATCAGGTGAAGAAAAAGAACCTGTTACTAAACGTGGTTTCAGAGTAAAAGAAGACCAATTAACTAGACTGGAAATTATCTTAGATACGAATTCCATCGAACTAATTGCCAATGATGGCACAGCGACTTTATCGTCTAATATTTATTTAGAAGAAGGAATTGAGCCGGCTGTGACCTTATGTAATGGAGAAGTTGAAATTTCAAGTTATGTCATTCAATAATTGTTTGATTATTGTTTGTTGAGGCTTTAGGTCATGACCTCCTGAAGTGTCTTTGTATATATTTGATGAAACAGCAGGTCATGCCATCTAATAATACCTCATTGATATTTGATGAAACAGCAGGCCGTGCCATCTAATAATACCTCATTGATATTGATGATATTCACGACAGGACGTCTAGTAAAATTTTCAGTGATTGATAGATGATTATTTAAAACAAACTAATAGGGAATGGACCAATCAAAGGTAATCAAGGGATTACTAATGATTGGTCCTTTTTTGTTGGAGTAAAATAAGCCTTCAATTATTAACAATCGAATCATAGGATTGTTCATGCTATTTCCTGTTGGTGCTGTAACAAAAAACGAGTCCACAAACATTAAGAAAATGTAAAAATTACTTTTTATTGCAAAAAACGCTTGACTTAATAATAGATAATTATTACAATTTAAAACGTTGAATTTATAAATTGAAAGGTTGAGAGAAATGAAAAAAATATGGCGAGCTTGCTTTTTAATCATGTTATTATGCTGTACGTCCCTTATTCAACGTCCTGTCATGATTGCGAAAGCGAATGAACCAACAGAATTAAATATTGTCACAAGTTTTTATCCAATGTACGCTATCACCAAAGAAATTGTCGGTGATTTGCACGAAGTTCGCGTTCTTAATTCTAGAAATGGTATCCATGGTTTTGAACCTTCAGCCAATGATATAGCGGCTATTTATGATGCCGATATTTTCATTTATCATTCTAATATTTTAGAATCTTGGACTAAAAATATTGCGGTTAATTTACAGAATTCATCCGTTATTTTAGTTGAGGCCTCAAGAGGAATGGCCATGCAGAAGGTTACCGGTTTAGAAGATATTGAAGAAATCGAAGGGATGGATAATGCGGCGTTGTATGACCCACACACTTGGTTAGATCCGATTGAAGCTGGTGTTGAAGCGCAATTGATTGCGGATCGTTTATCGGAATTAGACTCAGACAACCAAGAGACTTATCAAGCGAATGCAAAACAATTTGTTGAACAAGCAGAACAACTTGTTGCTAAATATCAACCGATTTTTGAACAATTGAAACAGAAAACCTTTGTTACCCAACATACGGCTTTTTCATATTTAGCCCACCGCTTTAATTTGAAACAGTTAGGAATTGCAGGGGTATCTTCCGATATTGAGCCGTCATCAAAGAAAATTGCCGAAGTACAAAAATTTGTTAATGAGTACCAAGTGAAGACAATCTTTGTTGAACCCAATGTCTCTGACCGTGCCGCTAAAGTGATTGCGGATGCGACCGGCACAACCATTGTGGAATTGAGTCCACTAGAAGGCGATCCACTTAATACTGATCCATTTTTAGTGAATTTAGAAAAAGTATTAGAAACATTAAGCAGTCATTTACAACAGGAGGAATAGTATGAATTTCAAAAAATCATTATTAGTTACGTTATTAGCCAGTGGAGTATTCTTAAATCAAAATATAGTCTTAGCCGAAGAAAACAGTTCATCAGGTATGAATTATGTCGATGGCACTGAAGAAACTAGCTCATCAGGAATGGATTATGTTGATGGAGCTGAAGAAAACCAAACTGACAGTAATCATTCAATGACCGAATCACGCTCACAAGAAGAAGTTAATTTAGATGAAGGCATTGCCGCAGAACAAATTATTGTAAAAATTACCGAAGAAGGTTATGTTACTTCTCATGGAGACCATTATCATTATTACAATGGTGAAGTACCTGAGGATTCTATTTTCTTAGAAAGCATAGTGACTGAAGAGGACCTAGAGTCTTTTGAAAAAGTGAGTGAAATTGCGAATGGGTGGATTGTCAAAAAAGACGATCAATATTATGTTTGGTTAGAAGAGGGCAAAAAAGCATCGACTGTACGTTCAACCGATGAATTGTTATTACAAGCGAATGGTCTTAATCCGAAAGATGCTAAGGCAATCGTGGAATTGAGAAAAGATTATCACTTAACTGACGAGAGCTTAATTATGCCGGTTGTAGATAAAACGCCTGAAGAAGTATTAAAAGACTTAGACTTTGAAGGACAACCGATTGTCGTTTATATTACTGAAAAAGAATATGTACTGTTAGTTGGCATTGATTTATATGTATTCAGTGGCGAAGTAGCAGAAGAAGCTTATTTTAGTGAATTATTATTAGCACCTAGCGATTATCAATTACAAGAAGCAGATGTTAAACAAGCGATTAAAGACGGTTTTATCGTAAAAATTGATGACCAATATAAAGTCTATCAAGAAAAAAATAATGACCATATTATGGATATCGACACGATTCTTCAACAAGTTAAAAAATCATTTGCTGAATTTCAAGAACAAGATGCATCACAACGTGATAAACGAGAAAAAGTGAATCATGTAAAAGAAGGCGAATTGTTGGGTGGATCAGGTTCAAGAGATGCTAGTGGTAGCTATGTGACCAGTGATGGTTATGTGTTCAGTCCCTATGATGTTATTCAAGACTTAGGCGATGGCTTTATCGTACCGCATGGTAATCATTTTCATTTTATACCAAAATCTGACCTTACTGCTGCAGAGTTACAAATTGCGTTAGCTGTATTAGGTAAGAATGGTAACACTAAACCTTCGACATCTGATAATAGCGGTCAACTTGGTAACAATCATCAAAATAACCAAAATAACCACGGTAATCAAAATGGTCACACTAATGACAATACGATAACGGTTAAACCTACCGATTCTAACAAACCTTATACAACGAGTGATGGGTATGTCTTTTCCGTTGAATCCATTACGAAAGTAGAACGCCAAGGGATTATTGCTAAACATGGTAGTCATTATCACTGGGTTCCTTTTACTGATTTAAATAAAAAAGAACTACAAGCTGCTAAAACATACATTAAAAAACATTTCGGTATTGATTTAGTTTTAGTCAATGAAAATGATCAAAAGGATAAAAACGAAGCGTCATCACCGCAAGAAATACCATTTAATGCTAAGGCGGTGTTAAGAAAAGAAACTCAAAATGGCCAAGTTGGTTATGTCTTTTTAGCAAATAAAAAAGAAGTCTTCAAACCAATAAGCGAATTAGATTATCAAGCCATTTCATTTGCAGAACAACAACTTAATTTAAATTCAGATTTAAAATATAAATTCGAAGTTGCGAAAGCGAATGAAGGTGAATTAGAACCTGGTTTATATGTTCCACTTAGTCAATTACCAATGCATGCGGGTAGCGCAACATACGATACTGGCGATTCCTTTATTATTCCACATATCGATCATATTCATATTGTGTATTATAGTGATTTAACCAAAGAACAAATCGCGACGGTTAAATATTTAATGCAACATCCTGAATATCGTCCAGTACCATGGACCGATGAAGGCCATGAAGACACTGTATCGAATGAGATTACTTATGTGCCTAATGTGACACCAAAATCTGAACGTGCTGGATTGAAAAACTGGCAAATCGTTCACAGTGTCGAAGAAGTAAATGCTGCCTTAGCAAAAGGAATCTTTGCGAATGACGAAGGTTATATCTTTAGTCCAGAAGACTTAAAAGACAGTGCTACTTTTGTTTGGGATAATGGTACTGTGTCAATTCCTAAAAAAGGTGGAAGTGAATATTTCACTTTAGATACCAACCAATTACCAGAAACATTGAAAGCACAAGCTCAAGATATTATTAAAGAAAGACAAAATAAAAAACAAGAAGATTCAGAGGAAGCAGACAATCAACCAGAAGAAGAAATTTTAAATTCTACCTTGATTGAATTTTTAGAAAAACATTATAATCTACCGCCGTTCTCAGTTTATTATCAATTTGAACCAGAAGGCTTTAAAGTCTATTATTCAGATGATGACTTTATTGTCATTGATAAAGCAGATGTACTTGCTGCGTATCAAGAAAAAGGCACATTACCTGAATTACCTAAGGCTGTTGAAGCAGAATCCACGACTTCAGAAGTGAATGCTGAAACAACAGAAATGGACCAAAACGAAAGTGCTGTGGAAGAAACGACGACCACTGAAGCCGTTGATGGTGTTGTCGAATCAACTACTGAAGTTATGCCTGAAGCTAATGTTGAAACAACGGTTGAAACCAGTGTCGAAGCACCTGTTGAAGAGACGAGTACTACAATGGAAGTCCCAACCACTATTGAAGCAGTAGAGTAATTACCTTCTGGTCCACTCCCAACTGTGTGGAGTGCTCAGACAAAGCGACAATGATTTATGTTGTTATATTGTGCCCATTCTTTAATCTAGGCCAATAAATTAACACTTTAATTTAAAACGTACTATTAAATCAATCGGGTTCAATGGTACCAAACAGAAATAAGAAAAAGCGTTGAAGTCCTAGTAAGGAACCTCAACGCTTTTTTAGGATGTAAAATCGTAAGCAAAAAAGTCGTATAAATATCAAGCGGCATCTCGAAAAGTTGAGCTATAGCTTGGTTTTATGTTTGAACTGTGTGGCGGCCTCTCGTAAGTGAAAATGATCTAAAACATCAAGATTTCTTTTCCTCAATCTATGTAAAACATTATGTGAAACATTCTTAAAAGAGGTTTTATTCGCTAGCTTTTTTTTTTTTTGACAGTGAAGACATCGTGATGTGGTGTATCACTCGATGGACGACGGTTCTATTCGCTAGCTTTTTTGACAGTGTAGATACTGTGCAAATGGCTAGCCGATAAAAATAATCGAACGGTTTTATATTTTAACTTGTTAAACAATTAGTCTTTCAATGCTTCGAATTTTGCGCGCATGGTGGGATTATTACGCGTTAATTTTTTTACCGTTAAATCATCCGCTTTATTATTTGCTAGACGCAAGTTATTTTCAGAAGATAATAAAGCAGCTTTAGTTTTTTCCAAATGTGTGATAGTTTTATCAATTTCATCAATGGCTGTTTGGAATTTTCGGCTGGCCAGGTCATAATTACGTGCGAAAGCTGATTTAAATTCTTCTAAATCTTCTTCAAAGTGTGCAATATCAATATTCTGTTCTCGAGTTAAAGCTAACTCTTGTTTATATTGTAGTGAGTTCATTGCGGCATTTCTAAGTAGACTAATAATCGGAATAAAGAACTGCGGGCGAATGACATACATCTTTTCATAAGCATAGGAAACATCAACAATTCCATTATTATATAATTCATTATCCGCTTCTAGTAAGCTGACTAAGATGGCATATTCACATTTCTTTTCAGTACGATCTTTATCTAATTCTTTAAAGAAATGTTCATTTTTCTTTTTAGTGGCGGTTTCGTCATTTTCATTTTTCATTTCAAACATAATTGAAATGATTTCAGTACCGTGTTCATCATATTCTCGATAAATATAATCGCCTTTACTTCCTGAACGAGCATCATTATCTTTCCCGAATTGTGCACGGGGAAAGGCAGTAGCGCGAATCTCATTAAATTGAATTTCGCAATGTTGCTCGAGACTTTCACCTACCATTTTAGTGGATTGTTTAGCTTTAAAGTCTTTATAGAAAGCAATGGTTTCATCTTTTTGCATTAATTGAATTTCATAGCGTTCTTTTAAGTTTTTTTGCTCAATTAAAGTTTCTTTTTCTTGTAATTGCAAACGATTGGTTAATTCATTAATTTCTTTATCTTTGGCTGTTACCAGTTCCATCGAGGAAATCTTATGCGTATTCTCGATTTGATTTAATTGAGCTTCCAAGTCGGCAATTTGTTTGTCGCGTTGGGTTAATTGTTCGGTTAAATCAGCTTTAATTTGCGTTTCTTTTTCAACTAAGGAAGCAGCAGTTTTTTCTTTTTGTAAATCAATTTTTGCTTGTAACTTCGCTAATGCCTGTTCTTTTTCAGCGATTAATTTGGTTAAAGCTTGCTCTTTGTCATTCTTTAGTTGGGTAATTTCACGTTCTTTTTCTACTGTTAATTGAGAAATAACCTGATCTTTTTCGACCGCTAGTTGTGCTAATTCTTTTTCTTTATCATTTAGTTGTTCAGTTAATAGTTTACTGAATTTTTCTTCAGCAAGGGCAATATCTTTTTGATGTTCTTCATTAATTTGTACTAAGCGATTATGTAGTTCTTGATCAAATTCTGAAGTTCTAACTTGGCTCGCGATATTCGCATAACTGGTCTTATCAATTTGAAAAGTTTCACCACAATGTGGACATTTAATTTGGTGCATTTACTCAACTCCTTTGTTTGTCAATAGTATTGTATCATAGGGTGAGGTCAAGTTTCATCTTTGTATTAAATACGTAAATTGGCTGACAATTAGTTCTTTAACAGTTATCCCGGTTAAACCAATAAAACTTTAATTGTAATAAATTTATCTATCAAAAAATCCGGGCTCAGTCGAATACAAAGCCCAGATTATGATGAGTCGCAATTGTAAAACACTTCTCTAATAGATAAGTTGTCTAATAAGATTCAACCTTTGTAACAGAAAATGCATCCATTTTTTGCATCAATAACAGACTAAATATAATTAATAGTTCTGAATGGCCGTATACGTTTTACGAGAAGTATTGGTTGCAAATTTTATTTTCTGAAAGGTGTTATATCGTTTTACAAACAGAAATATTGGTTGAAATTTCTCTATTTTTAAATGGCCGTATATCGTTTTTCAACAGCAATACTGCTTGAACATCACGATTCGGATTTCACCGAAAATGTTGTCGATTAAATGACAGTTCGATTTAAGACGGCTTTTGCTTCTTGATAAATATCTTCAATAATGGTGTGAACCGGCTTAATTTCATTGATCATCCCGGAAATTTGGCCAGCCATTAGTGAACCATTCTCAAGGTCGCCGTCTTTAACTGCTTTGGCTAATGAACCAAGTGTCAAGCTTTCTAATTCATCCCGACTGGCATCATTATTTTCCAGTTCAATAAATTTCTCAGTCATTTGATTACGAAGACAACGGACTGGTGCGCCAGCTCGTGTACCGGTGACGACCGTATCGGTATCGATTGCTTTAAGTATAGCTTCTTTATAGCCTCTGGCAATCGGACATTCTTCACTCGCTAAGAATACGGTTCCTAATTGAACCCCTTGCGCGCCTAAAGTGTAAGCAGCGGCCATGCCACGACCATCCGCAATTCCACCGGCCGCAATGACGGGGATTTTAACGGCATCAACGATTTGGGGAATCAGTGCCATAGTGGTGGTGTTACCAATATGACCACCTGCTTCTGTTCCTTCTGCAATAATCGCATCTACTCCTAATTCTGCCATCTTAATGGCATGTTTTACGCTCGCAACTACAGGAACGACTTTAATCCCGGCTTCTGTTAGATAGGGCATGACATGCTTGGGTGTGCCGGCACCGGTCGTGACGATTGGCACTTGTTCATCAATAATCACTTGGACTAATTCCGGAATATTTTCCATCATCAACATCAAGTTTACGGCAAAAGGACGATCGGTAATTTTTCTTAACTCGCGAATTTCATGACGTAAAGTTTCAGCGGACATGCCACCTGAAGCAATAATACCAAGTCCACCAGCTTGTGAAACGGCAGCGGCTAGGGGGTAGCGTGCAATTTGCGCCATCGCTCCTTGAAAGATGGGATATTGAATTTTAAAAAGTTGTGTAATGGTCATAGGGCATCCTCCTAAAAGTTTGATTTGTATTTCACAAGTTAATCGTATCATAAAATTTATCACTTTAATAGATTTCGCTGGATAATTTTATGATGGAGTGAGCCTGAAGAAAAATAGATGGTTTTCTTTCTATCTATCGACCGCCGCCACAGTTGAGACTTGGCACGAAGTAGACAGTCGGATGCTTTTTGATGCGTCTGTCTAAAACTGTTGGGAGTGGACCAGAAGTAGGAAATCGAATGATTGAATTTGACCAAGTTGAGGCCTCATCTTTTTAAGACGCAGTTTGATGCTTTTCAACACACAGTTGAACATTAGCGAGTAATTCTTTGACTAGATTAATCAATTTGATACTTAGTCTCTATAACCATTGTTTTATGTCGCTTAGCCATTGTGCATGTCATTAAACAAATTTACCAAGTTTATACTAGCCAAGAGAAGGACAGCCGCTTATAAAATCAGAAGGATTAAATTTTCATAAAAATCGCTCAGTGGTACTAAGTGGAGAATGAGAATGCGAAAGAAGGAGTATTAATTTAAAATTGGGAAATCATCCCAAAACATTGTCTGTTTAATTAAATAAATTATCAAAAGTGGGGCGATGGTCGTTTTCGAAGTGCGATAATAAATTAGCATGCCCATGCATTATTAGAGAGCGTTCTTTAGATAGCGCTCACTTTGTGCAATATGATATAATATAAGTATGAGAAAATGAATAAAGTGAGGTTAACTAATGATGAATATTGCCTTAATTGCCCATGATCAAAAGAAACCTATCATGATTGAATTAACTAAAAAATACTTAGATGTGTTGAGTCAACATACGATTTATACTACGGGAACTACCGGTAAAGTAATCAATGAAAAAACAGGGTTAGTCGTCAATCGTTTAAACTCAGGTCCATTAGGTGGCGACCAACAAATTGGTGCGATGATTTCCGAACAAAAAATTGAATTGGTTATCTTTTTACGTGATCCATTGGCAGCACAACCGCATGAACCGGATGTCAATGCGTTAATTCGTTTGTGTGATGTCTATAATATTCCTTTGGCCACGAACATTGGAACGGCCGAAGTATTACTAAATGCGTTACCATTAGTAGAAGCAGTCGAAGAAGGCGCCTTATAATGATAAAAGGTGGTATTGATTATAGAAGGTGACCTTTAAGAATATAAATCGCCCTTTAAAGTATAGAAGGCGGTATCGGATTATAAAAAAATAACGGCAAATGGGTATTCCAATTAAGGAATGCCATTTCCGTTAAGCCTGTTGTTTTATAGTGTGTATCTATCATAAAGGAAGGACTAATTCATCATCTTCGGGTTCACCTAGGACTTCGATAATTAAGCCATGTGGTAAGCAAATTGCAGTTTGACCGGGGCGTTTTATCCAACCGGTCATAACACCGATTTGGTCAGGAGAATTATCTTCTTTAATGCGAATGTGGTCACCCTCACGTTCGATAATATTGTATTGGTTATCGCCTGGATAATAAGTCTTTTGAACGTTTTCGGCTCCTTCATATAATTCGAAACGATCGACTTCTTTTCCATGTATTTTGACAATGGCATAATTGGTCACTTCTGGTTGCATTGAATATTGAATCGCAGTGACAATGGTTGGTAAAAAGGAGAGAAATAAAGCGAAGGCAATTAAGATATAATCCCATGGTTTTAGAAAAGTAATTATTTTTTTCATTCTATCACTCCTTTCATTGATCTTACTTGTTTATTGTATACAAAAGAAACATTTTTTGCTAGCCTTTTGATGAAAATTTTGGTATCATATTGTGTGTGCAACTATTAGCGCTATTAAATTAGGAATAGTAAGGAGATTATATTTATATGAATTTAAAAGCAGAATTAAGAACAACTACCGGAACTTCAGCTTCTCGCAAAGCACGTCAAGAAGGTAAAATTCCAGTAGCAATGTATTCAAAAGGGGAAGAAACCCAATCTTTATTAATCGATCGTCGTGAATTCGAAAACATCTTGAAAAAAGAAGGTGTTAACGCGGTATTTAATGTTGACATCGATGGTAAAACACAACAAGTTTTAATCAAAGACTTTGTTAAAGCTTCATTAAAAGATGAGTTCTACTCAGTAGACTTACAAGCTGTTTCAGCAGATGATAAATTACAAGTTGAAATTCCAGTGGTATTAGTTAACGAAGAAACTGTTAAAGAAGGTATCGTGGACTTATCATTAACAACTGTTTTAGTTGAAACAACACCAGCAAACATTCCTTCATCATTTGAAATTGATGTTACAGGTATGGAAATTGGTGACGTTAAATATGCTTCTGATTTAGAAATGCCAGCTAATGTTGAATTAGTTACAGATGCAGAAGAATCATTAGTGTCAGTCGTAGCTCCAACTGAAGAGCCAGAAGAAACAACTGACGAAGATGAAGTGGCGGAACCAGAAGTAATCGGTGAAAAAGAAGAAACAGAAGAATAATTTCTAGTAGGAAATGGAGGTTGGGGCGCAAGTCTCAACCTTTTTTATTGAAAGGGGGATGGTGATGGTAACAGCAAGTGCTCAGTTAAAAGAAGAAATCATTGCGGCCGCAAAAGAAATTGGCATCGATAAAATAGGTTTTTCAACAGCTGAACCTTTTGCTCATCTGAAAGCCTCACTTGAGGAGCAAAAAGCTAAAGGTCATACTTCAGGTTTTGAACATCCTAATATCGATGAAAGACTTTACCCAGAATTAATTTTTGACGGACCAAAGTCGATTATATCGATTGCTTTAGCTTATCCGAGTCGGATTAAAAATCCTTACCCTCAAGATCGTGAAAATCGCCGAGGAATGTTTGCCAGAGCATCATGGGGAACGGATTATCACCATATTTTACAAGATCGTTTGGATAAGTTAATTGCCTTCATTAAGACCAAGACCGAAACGGCTAATTTTAAACCAATGGTTGATACCGGCGAATTAATTGATGTGGCAGCTGCTCAAAGAGCGGGTCTAGGATTTATTGGTAAAAATGGTCTGCTGATCACCAAAGAATTTGGTTCTTATGTCTATTTAGGTGAGATTATTACCGACATAGAGTTTGAACCGGATACCCCCGTTGAAAATGGATGTGGGGAATGTACCCGATGTATCGATGCTTGTCCAACCAATGCTCTGCTTGGTGATGGTCGAATGAATGCCCAACTTTGTCTTAGCTATCAAACGCAAACCAAAGGTTATATGCCGAAAGAATTTCGTCGGAAAATCACTCATGTTATCTATGGGTGTGACATTTGTCAAATTGTCTGTCCTTATAATCAAGGCATTGATTCACACATTCATCCAGAAATGGAGCCAAATCCTGACCAAGTTCAACCCTTGTTGAAACCGATGTTAACAATGTCGAATAAAGAATTTAATGCTAAATTTGGTGAAATGGCCGGTTCTTGGCGTGGGAAGAAACCATTACAAAGAAATGCGATTATTGCATTAGCTAATTATCGTGACCGTACCGCTTTACCATTATTATTAGAAATAATGGAACAAGATCCAAGACCGATGATAAGAGGTACAGCCGCTTGGGCGATTGCACAAATTCAACGTTATTACAATGTTTCAATGATACAATGCGTGGCGGATCAATTGGAGAAGGAAACCGACCCCGAAACAATACAAGAAATGACTGAGGCTTTACAAACATTAAAGAATAAACGGATGCCTCGAGATGAGAAGAAAGTAGAGTAATCAATGAAAAATCATATCGCCTTATTTGAACCTTTAATGCCAGCCAATACCGGTAATATTGCCCGTACATGTGCGGCGACGAACACGGCCTTACATTTAATCGAGCCTTTAGGTTTTAGTACCGATGATAAAATGTTAAAACGTGCTGGGTTAGATTATTGGCACAATGTTGAAATTTATTATCATAAAAATTTAGATTCTTTCATGGAATGGTTAGGTGAACGTCGATTATATTTAATCACAAAGTTTACCCCTCATGTCTATAGTGAGGTGAATCTAGCCGATGAAAGTATTGAAGAACAAGTGTTTATCTTTGGTAAAGAAACAACGGGTTTACCAATCGAGTTTATGGAAGCACATCAAGATCAGTGTTTGCGGATTCCGATGAATGATGAACATGTGCGTTCTTTAAATCTATCTAACACCGCTAATATTATTATTTTTGAGGCTTTACGCCAACAACAATTTAAAGGGTTGGAGAAAGTTCACCATTATCGTGATACTGAAAAAGCACGCCAACTAGAGTGGTAATACAAAGAGTGAGGAAAAGAAATTGCAGAACAATTGTTTTTGCATCTTGTCCACACTCTTTTATTATGTAACGGAAGCGGCTATATCATTATGCGACGAAACGAATCTACAATTGTGTAACGAAAATGAGTCTTTAATGTTGCAACGAAAACGAGTCTTTAATGTTGCAACGGAAGCGAGTCTATTAATATAAGACGGAATGGAGTCTATCATTAAGTGATGGAATCGAGCCTTTTTATTAAGCGAGTGAAGCGAATTTTTATTAAGCGAGTGAAGCGAATCTATCATTATACATTGTAAGCGAGTCTATCATGATGAGATAGAGCAGAAGAATTGAAAATCATCTGATTTTCTGCTACTTGTTCACTTTTATGTTATTGTTCTTCTTGTAGCAATATGGTATGATAGCAGTAATCGGTTCCTTAGCTCAGCTGGGAGAGCACTACCTCGACAAGGTAGGGGTCGCTGGTTCGAACCCAGTAGGGACCATAAAAGTAACTTGTTTATACAGTTCAATAAGTTCTCAACGAAAATTCCTGATTCTTCGTTGAGGGCTTTTTTGTGTTATGTGTTGGTGGAATTTAAACTTAAATTTTCTGCCTAAATAATATCGAATCTATCTGAATTTTATGTGCAAAACATTAAACTTGTTTTTAAAAGAGCTTTAATCTACAAGTTATCTCGATTCACTACGATTGAGATCAATATTCAAAAACGATTAGAACAAAGTGCACTGTGAAGAAGCCACACACCATAAGCCAACCAAACATCATTATACAAAATGAACCGGAACTTGACTTTCATTAGTAGATGATTATAATTAAAGTAACAGATTCGAGTAGTAACTAAGGTATTTGTCTAGAGACGTGATGGTAGGTGCAAATCACGCAAATTAATTAGTGAATCCACGAATCGATATGCCTATGAAAACAATTTATTGAGTAAGTAGTGCCGGTAATCCCGTTAACGATTTGATTTGAGAGCAAGTATGATTATCATATTTGAAATCGGGTGGTACCGCGAACAGAGCCTTCGTCCCAGATAGTGGATAAGGCTCTGTATTTTTTTATACCTAAAGAGGAGGAAGCGATATGTTAGATCGTAAAGTATTAAGAGATAAGTTTGAAGAAGTAGCAGCTAAACTTGCTACCCGTGGTGTAGCTCGTGAGACTTTGGATGAGTATCGTGAATTAGATATTCAACGCCGTGAATTATTAGTAGAAGTAGAACATTTAAAGCAAACGCGTAATGCTGTATCAGGCGAAATTGCCCAATTGAAACGCAATAAAGAAAATGCTGATGGAAAAATTGCTGAAATGAAAACATTAGGAGAAATCATTAAAGAAAAAGATGAAACTTTAACGGCTATTGATGAAAAGTTAGAGTATATTGAACATCGATTACCAAACATTCCTCATGACAGTGTACCTGTTGGGGAAGATGAAGAAGATAATGTGGAAATTCGTCGTTGGGGTGAACCTACCCAATTTGATTTTGAACCATTGAATCATTGGGATATTGCGGAAAAACTTGGTATCTTAGATTTTGAACGTGCCGCAAAAGTAACCGGTAGCCGCTTTGTTTTCTATAAAGGATTAGGTGCTCGTTTAGAACGTGCAGTCTATAATTTTATGTTAGATACTCATACTGAAAAAAATGGTTATACTGAAATGATTCCGCCTTATATGGTCAATGATCAATCAATGTTTGGAACTGGCCAATATCCTAAATTTGTTGAAGATACATTCCAATTAACTGATGAGCGTGGTTTTACTTTAATTCCAACAGCTGAAGTGCCATTAACGAACTATGTTGCGAATGAAATTTTATCGGAAGACCAATTACCAATGAAAATGACAGCCATGTCACCTTCTTTCCGTTCTGAAGCGGGCAGTGCGGGTCGTGATACTCGTGGTTTAATTCGTCTACACCAATTTCATAAAGTAGAGCTTGTTAAAATTGCTCATCCTGACCATTCTTATGAAGAATTAGAGGCCATGACTGCCAATGCAGAAGGTATTTTACAAGCGTTGAATATTCCGTACCGTGTGTTAACTTTATCAACTGGCGACATGGGCTTTTCAGCAGCGAAAACTTATGATATTGAAGCGTGGATTCCAGGACAAGATACTTACCGTGAGATTAGTTCATGTTCAAACTGTGAGGCTTTCCAAGCGAGACGTGCTAAAATTCGTTTCCGCGATTCAGAAGATCATGTAGTATTAGCTCATACTTTAAATGGATCTGGCTTAGCTGTTGGACGTACAGTGGTAGCTATTTTAGAAAATTACCAACAAGCAGACGGTAGTGTGAAAATTCCAGAGGTGCTTGTTCCATATATGGGCGGGGTTACTGAAATTAGATAAAAATGTAATAAAACAAGCCTTTGTATCAATGTTTTACAGAAGCTTGTTTTTATTATTGGTCTTAATTTGGTCTTAAAAGATTATTCTTCTCTATCAATTATGGGTATTAACTAGCTTCAATCGCTTGTTACCAAATTGATAGAGTTTTTATTTGTGATAATTTTGATTGGAATGTAAATTATTTAAAAAAGGTTAAATTTTAAATTTTTCATTTGTAATATACCATAGATGATTTATAATAGGCTTATAAGATAGTATGGGAGGGTTTGCAATGAATCGAGGACTGAAGCTTTTAAGGAAAGTCAAAGGCGCATGGGTTGCAGTGGCAATGATATCTGGGTTTGTGGGAGCCGGCCAAATTGTATCAGCCGAAGAAACTGTATCAGAACCAACTGCAGTGTTAGAAGAAAACAATATTGATGAAGATCTACGAGAATCGGTTGAAGCCGAAGTTATCGTTCAATCAGAGATAGGCGTGGTTGAAGCTGAAGTAGCGGAGACAACCGAAGCAGAAGTAGCGGACACGACTGAAGCACTAGTAGCGGAGCCGACTGAAGCAACAGTTGAGGAGACGCCCGAAGTAGAAGTAACGGAGCCGACTGAAGCACTAATTGAAGACACAACTGAAATAGTAGCCGAGGACACAACTGAAGAACCGGCTGAGGACATAACCGAAGCAGAAGTAGAGGAAACGTCCGAATCACCAACCGAGGATACAATCGAAGAAACAAAAGAAGATAAGATTGCTGACTTAGATGAAAAAATCAAAGAAAAAGAAGTGGAATGTCAGACATGTGAAATTCAAATGGTTGAATTGAAAGCTGAGATTACAATAAAGGAACGTGAAATCGCAGAACTTGAAACAGCAATCAAACAAGTTGAAGAGCAACAAGTAATCGATGAAGCACACCTTACTGAATTAAAAGAACGTTTAGCCAATGTTGAACAAATCCGTGGTGAACTAGTTGCGAAGCAATCAGAATTGACTACTGAAGTGGCAAAGACAGCATCCGATTTAGATGCGAAAAAAGAAGAACGGGCTTTATCGGAAGAACAAAAAAAACAAGCTGAGGCAGATAAAGAAACAACAACAGCAGAATTAGCGGCCGCTAATAAGAATTTAGCTGACAAAAGAGCTACTTTAGATCGTTTAACCAGTCAAGGCGTCGCTACTGAAATTAAAGCCTTAGAAACTGAAAAAGCAAAATTAGGACAAGAAATTGAATCCCTTAGCCAACAAATTGCAGACTTACGAGCTCAAAGTGAAAAGAATGCTGATACCGCTGCGATTGATGCGCGAATTGAAGAATTAATGGTCGCGATGGATGAATGGAAACGGGTCGCTGATGCACTACAAGCACAAAAGGATCAATTATTAGCCCAAAAATCAGACTTGAATGATAAGATTAATCATTATCGGGATTTATTAGGCACTCCACCTGTAGTAGGCGAAAATCGTATTTTAATACCCGCTGAATTTACGATGGAAAATATTTACAAATTATATACGGGTGAAATGTCTGGAGCTGAATTTGATGCGATAACCAAACCTTATTCACAATTAGAAGGATCTAAAAATCAATTTGTGATGAATCCTGGTGATCGAGAACGTATTGTTCCAGATATTAATAAGGTTAGCGATCAATTAATTCAAGAATTAACGTTCTATTCATTGGATCTCATTAATCAAATTCGCCAAGCAGTTGGTATTTCTCCTTTAGTGGCCAATTATAGTACCATTAAATTTGCTGATGATATTGCCAAACGCTATGTTAATGATGCCTATACATTTGCGCAAAGTCGTCAAGATATTGAGAATGGAATTAGTGCTGCTGGACATTATGATAAGGCCATTTCTGAAGAAGCTGGTAATAATGGTTTAGATGATACTTATGGCAACTTTTATGAGAATCTAGGCTGGGGTTACATGGAATATGAAGGTCAACATACAGAGACCGGCGGTGGCGAATTGACGGAAGATGGCTATGTGAATGTTCCAGTGTCAAATATTAAGCGTGCCATTTATTCAAGTATTTTAAATATGTTTTTTGACGATGGTGGCGAACCGAATTATGGTCATTTATATTCATTGATTGGATTAAATGAGTATCTAACATATAAAGACTTCGAAGCCGTAAATGGTCATTATAAAGAGAGTGAACCTGAATGGTATAATGAACAATTAGCCAATATTGCGAATGATGCAAAAGGGCACTTTGGTTTCTCCATGGGGAATGTTAAAGAGGATAACTATTATCAAACACGTCATCATTTTATTACGGTAACCAAACCACAAGTTAGAGATGAAAAGCTATTTGATCTTAATGCTGATTTTACATTAGATTCTGTTGGTCAAGAAAATGAAGAAGTTGAACAGCTTTTAAATGAAACTTTAGCTGAATATGAGAAAGTAAATACAGAGCTTACACAAAATGACAATAAAATAGAAGCCAACAATGCACATGGCGCACAAGTAAAAGCTGAGCGTGATGCTTTAGCTGAACAAAAGGCTCGAAAAGAAGAACTAGCAGCAGCACAATCAGCGCAAGCGGATCAACTAGCAACAACCCAAGCGTCAAAAGAACAACGATTGGCAGAAGTAAATACTTTATTAGAGTCATTGTCAGAAGAAAATGCTAACTTATCACAAGCGATTGCAGAGGCACAAGAAGCAATAGAAGAGGCAAAAAATAATCAAGCGTTACAAGAGTCTAATTTAACAATAATCAATGATTTTATTGAGCATTTGAATGTTAAAATTACTGATTTAACTGCAACAATTAAAGAATTAGAAGCAACACATACCTTGATTACGACTCAGGTGGCTGATGTGGAAACAGAAATAAAAGTTTTGGCTGATTTACCTGCATTAATCGAACAACAACAACAAACGTTACAGGCTCATGCATTTCATTTAGCTGCATTATCAAAACAATTGAATGACAAAGAAGCTGAACTCGCTCCATTAAAAGAGGAATTAACAGCTTTAGAAAAAAATTGTGAAGAACTAGCGGATAATTTAGCTGAATTGAAAGAAAAACGTAAACAATTAGTGGCTTCAATAAAATCTAAAGAAACTGACAAAGAGCAAAAAGGAACTCAAACATCTGTTAAGAAGAGTGCTGTCTTACCTGAAACAGGGGAAAAAGACCATAATGTTTTACCGGCAGTTACTATTTTATTAACAACAGGATTAGGTTTCATTACCTTATCTAAACGTAAAGAAGACGCATAATATAAAAAAACGATTGGCCGAGGGTCAATCGTTTTTTATAGTTAGGGATAAATTGCAGTCATTCCTGACATTCTTTCTTGTAGGCGAAAGGACGCCACTATCACGATAATTGATTTTATTTCTTTGAGAAGCTCTTTCTTGTAGGTTAAAAGACGCCACAATATTTTTGTGGTTAAACTTTCAACTGCTGAATAACAAGCAAAATAATAAGGATGACTATAATAATAAACCGTGCACCAATTCGATTTCATCAGCATTTAAGCCCAACGAAACAAAGTAGTCTGCCACATCAGGATATTTAGCGGTAAATAATTGATCCAAGCCTTCCATAATCTCCGGATAAGAATGATAAATATTTTGCTGATGCCCTTCTTTAATAATACGTTCATCATATTTAATGTAACCATAACTTACCTGATAATCCGCCACGATTTCTTCAATTGGGACGCCCGCCATTTTTAATAACAAATAACTGATGACACCAGTTCGGTCCTTACCCGCACTACAATGAACTACCGCAGGTAAACTATCTGGCTGAATCAATTGTCTAAACAATTTCGCAATTTCATCTTTAGCTTCTTCTAAATATTCCATATACCGAAATTTCATAAAGTAAGGATCATCGGTTGTTTTACTCATTTCTAGTGAACGCCCAGCATCGGCTCCACCGCTTAAATTAATCGTTAAATAGTGGGGGACTAACTTTTTAAACTGATTGGGATGGCGTTCAATCTCTTTTGGCGAACGCAAGTCGAATATTGTTTGAATCTCCAAGTCTTTCATTTTTTCGACATCGGCTGCTTCATCAGCAAATAACATACTGGAACGATAGATGCGTCCATTCTGTGTTAATTGACCCTTCATCGTATTAAAATCTCCTAATTCACGAAAATTGACAATTCCTTTAAATTTAATTCTTTTTCCCATCTAATTTCACCTCCATAACAGAATACCATATGAAAATTACTTATAAAACTATTTACATGATTTTTACATAGATTTACAAAACACTTACAGGAACTTTATTTTAAATTGTCCTGGATTCGATAAAATAGTCTTATCAAATCATTTTGGAGGATTATCATGTTTAAACTTAACAAATTAGTTTCACTTTTTGGTTCAACGATTGCTTTAACGGCTTTAGGTTCTAATTTATTAATGAATCCAGTGGTAGCGGGCGCGGAAGATTTAGCTGGAGAATTTACTTTATATACCTCACAACCTGAAGAAGATGTGGCAAAATTAGTGGAAGCTTTTAATGCAGAATATCCTGATGTGAAAGTGAATGTTTTCCGTTCAGGAACAGAAGAAGTGATTTCAAAATTACAAGCTGAAAAAGAAACGGATAATGTATTAGCAGATGTCTTATTAGTTTCTGATAGCTTTACATTTGATAATTTAGTAGAACAAGATTTATTGCAAGCCTACGAATCACCAGAATTAGCGGAGATTGATCCAACGTATGTGGATGATGAACACTACTATACGGGTACTAAAATTATCGTAACAGGTATCGCAGTTAATACCGATATGGCAGACGCTGAAACGATTAAAGGATTCTCTTCTTTAACGGATGAATCATTAAAGGGTCAAGTGATGATTCCGAGTCCATTATATTCAGGCGCAGCATCATTAAACTTATCTATCCAAGTACAACAAGACAATATTGGTTGGGCTTTCTATGAAGGCTTAAAAGCGAATGATGTCTTTGTAGGGAAAGGAAATGGAACGGTTCGCGATGCGTTATTAAATGGTGAAAAAGCGGTTGGTCTTTTAGTTGACTATATGGCTAACCGTGCAAAAAATGATGGCGCACCAATTGAATTCATTTATCCAGAAGAAGGAGCTTTATATGTTACCGAACCCATTGGCTTAATTAAAGATACACCAAATCAAGCAGTAGCAGAAAAATTCATTGACTTTGTTTTATCTGAAGCCGGTCAAAAAGTAGCTTCAGAAATGGGGTATACACCGGTACGTAATGGGGTGGAAGCACCAGCAGGATTGAAAGGTGCGGATGAGATTTCTCCGATTGAATTTGATGCAGCAAAAGTCATCGAAACTCGTGATGCAGATAAAGAACAATTTGCTGAAATGTTCGGTGCGGGTGAATAATTTTAAAAAAAGGAAATGATAGTGGATGAATAAAATAAATAAGTCAATCCAATCGTTCTTAATTGGAGCGCTAGGGATTTTCATATTTATTATGCCATTACTGACCTTATTTGCTTTGGCGTTTGAAACTGAGGGCGGTTTTAGTCTTCAGAATTTCAACGCCATTTTTAGTTCTTCACGTAGTGGATTGGCGATAAAAAACACCCTCATCGTAGGGGGTGCTTCTACAGTATTAGCTTTTCTATTAGGTGGACTCTATGCATTTATGGTGGCATATACAAATGTGAAATATAAAAAATTATTAGAGATTTTAATTATCTTACCGTATTTAATACCGGGTTATATTGTAACATTAGCTTGGACTTCTTTGTTTTCAGGCAATGGTGTTATTAATCGCTTACTAATGCAGCTTGGTTTACCAAAAGTTAGTATGTACTCCTTGGGTGGGATTATATTTGTTTTAGGTGTTAGTAATGCCGCCCTCGTTTATTTAAATTTAGTCGATGTGTTAAGAAAAATACCACAAGAACAAGAACAAGCTTCTCAAGTGGCGGGATATGCTTTAAAAGAAACCTTAATGAAGATTAATTTAAAGAGTGTGCGAGGTCCCATTTTAAGTGCTGTAGTCTTATCGTTTTTAAGTGCTATTGATAACTTTGCTATTCCCATTACTTTAGGGACTCCCGGTGGTATTAGTGTTTTAAGTACTTATATCTATGAAAAAGCCATTGGTTTTGGGCCCACTAGTTTTAATGAAGCCTCAGCTTTAGCGATAGTGTTGTCTAGCATTTCATTAGCAGCTGTGTTGATTCAAAAAAGTTTAACCTTGCATGAAAAACCGCTTGAATCACAACTGGCTAGCTATCATCATCGCGTGACTTTAAAACCTGTGAAACGTCGGCTTTTACAGTTTGTTTTAATCGTCCTATTGATGATATTAAATATTATTCCCCTCATCTTTATGTTCTTGTCATCTTTACATAAAGGTTATGTGCGATCGATTTTTGATGTATCACATATGTCACTAGCGAATTATCAATTCATTTTAACGACACCGGGGATGTATTCAGGCTTCTTAACAAGTTTATGGTTAACCTTAAGTTCATTAGTGGTGTGTTTATTAATTAGCGTGTGGGTCATGTATATGAAGAGTCGCTATCAACTTAAATCAGTCTTTTTTGTAGAAACGGGAGCCTCTTTAACCTATTCAGTCCCAGGTATCGTGTTAGCGTTAAGTATGATTTTTTATTGGGGGAAAGTCCCTAATGTTTATGGAACCATGTTAATACTGTGGATTGCTTATGTGACTCGATATGCTTTGTTATTAATTCGTGGTAGTCAAACCGCCTTTATGACGGTTGGGCCTGAATTGGAAGAGGCAGCGATAGTTTCGGGTTCGAGTTCTATTGAAAAATGGTTTAAAATTATTTTACCTATGATTCGTCAACAACTATTATCGAGCTCTTTCTTAATGATTGTAGGAGCCTTAACCGAGTTGACCTTGTCCTCGTTATTATCAGCCGCTAATTCAAAAACCATTGGGCTAACAATTTTTGCTTTACAAACCGGCGGTGATAACGCGATTGCACAGGCTTATTCGGTATTATTAACCTTATTAATTTTAACCATTTTAATGATGCGTAGTCGTTGGGAAAGCAAGGAGGGTGAGAGCAAATGAGTCAATTAGAAATAAAAAAATTAGTGAAGCAATTTGGCAATTTTACAGCTCTTAAAGAAATTAATTTGGAGATTCAGCCGAATGAATTTATTGCGATATTAGGTCCGTCTGGGTGCGGGAAAACTACGCTATTAAGATCGGTAGCAGGGTTTGTTGAACCGACGGCTGGCTCAATTCGCTTCAATAATCAAACATTTTACCAAGATAAGCAAGTATTGTCGGTTAATGAACGTCAAATTGGCATGGTCTTTCAACAATTTGCCTTATGGCCTCATTATGATGTTTATCAGCATTTAATGTATCCCTTAAATGCTAAAGAAAATCGTCAACAACTTACTAAACAAGAAAAAGAAATGAGAGTCAAAGAAATATTAGAATTAGTGGAATTAAGTGATTTCAGTCATCGTTATCCTCATGAACTATCAGGTGGGCAAAAGCAACGAGTGGCATTAGCGCGAGCGATTGTTGCAAAACCAAAATTATTATTGATGGATGAGCCTTTATCTGCGTTGGATGCCCATCTAAAAGAAAGCATGGTACGAGAAATTAAAAAAATTCACCAAGCGTCGAATGCGACCACATTATATGTTACGCATGATCAAAAGGAGGCGATGGCCTTAGCAGATCGAGTGATAGTAATGAACCAAGGTCAAATCGAACAATTTGATACGCCATATAATTTATATCATCATCCTAAGACTGAGTTCGTTGCACGTTTTGTTGGTAAAGCTCAACTGATTAAAGGCATCTGGAAGGGCGAACAGTTTTATCCTAACCAAGCGGTCAATGGTGCCAGTTGGAGCGCTCCGCATATTGATGTGCATTTTAAACAACTTAACACATTGCCAATCTTACCCGAGCAATTTGAATTACGTGACTATCACGTTCAAGGAAAAGGCATTGTCGGCAAGTTACTTGATCAACAGTTTTTAGGACGTGAGACTCAGTATGGTATCCAATTAGAAGATGGTCAAGAATTAATTATTTCAAGTAATCAACCACAAGCTTTTAAAGTAAATCAAACTGTACTTTTAAATTTTAAAGGTGGTCAAGCATCATGAAGCTTCATTTACATGACAATCAATCCTTTCAAATTTTACAAATAACCGACTTACATTTAAAAGACTATCCATGGAATCATGCTGACGAAAAAACTTTAATTAATATTAAGGAAACTGTAGCAAGTTACCGACCAGATTTGGTTGTTTTTACTGGGGATATGATTTGGGCTACATTAAGCAACCAGCCTTTGGTCAGTTATCAGCAATTTATCACTTTTTGTCAGAGCTTAGCGGTGCCGATTGCGATTACTTATGGTAATCATGATACTAATAATCCTGATGTTAGTCGACAAATCTTACGTGAAATGGAATTGCAGATTGATTTATTAGTAGAGAAACAGCAAGTCATGATTGTTCAAGACCGTGAATCCTATATTATTCCAATATATGATGAACAAAGGAAAGCGATGAAATATGCGTTGTTTGTGCTTGATTCAGGTGGTTACAATACGCAATATGATGGACGCTATGATTGGATTTTACCGGAACAGATTCAATGGTTTAATCAATGTTCACAAGCATTATTAGAGCGGGGAGAAGTACAAGAGACATTAGTTTTTCAACATATCCCATTGCCAGAGTATTTTGAAGCCTATTATCAACAAAAGCCACGTAACGCAGTGACAGAGGATTTTTTTCGCGTCGATGCTCCTAGTTTAAATACTGGATTTTTCGCTCAATTAATCTTTGATCCATTGGCGACTACTTTATTCGTTGGACATAATCATAATAATAATTTTGATGTAAATTATCGTGATTTTCGCTTAGTTTTTGGACAAGTATCGGGTTTTGGTGCCAATGCTATGGTCAGTCGTGGAGCCCGCTTAATACGCTTAACATCCCATGGCGTTCAATCGGAAATTATTGAGTTTTAGTTTACCATCATAAGTCCTCTGTTACTGTTATTTTAAATAATGTATTGGGAAATAATTTAATAGCCGCTGATTTTTTAAGCTCCTAATGGGTTGACAGTTTGACATTAAGTCAGCATTAAATATTTTTATGTGAGAAGCAATTTGTTGTTAACTCATTAATCTAGATTGCATAACAAAAAAACTGAGCCAACGAGCTGACCCCCAAAGGTTAGATTTTTGTCTAACCTTTGGGGGTCACTGCAAATGATGAACGTTACTCAGCTTTTTTATGATTTAATTATTCATCATCGTTCATATCATCGACGTCATTATCATGATGATCATTTGCTTCATCGACGATAACTAAGCGGGTGCGTTTACGGTTATTAGTACGAACACTGTAAACAATCGTACGGATTGCACGTGCGACACGTCCTTTTTTACCAATGACACGACCGATATCTTCTGGGTTTAAATATAAGTGATATTCGTAGAATTCATCTGTATCTACTTCTTCAATTGTTAATTCTTCAGGGAATTCGATTAAAGGTTCAACAATAGTACGAATTAATTGATTAATATTTGCCATCTAAATTCTTCCTTTAAAGTTTCATTTCTTATTGAAGATACAACAAGATTTCTGTTTTATAATAGCATAGAAACCCTTTTCGGTCAAATTAAGATAGTCGACGAAATAGCGATATAATATAGTGTTTTAGAATAAAAACCATAATAAAGACAATAAAACTGACGACCGCTACCATACCCGACATGGAAACATTAAAGCGGATGGCTAACTGATAGCCAATGGCACTATTAATACAAGCAATCATCGCTCCCAAAATCAGTAATTGTGGGAAACTTTTGGCATATAATTGAGCGCTTAAT
Organism: Globicatella sp. HMSC072A10; assembly: GCF_001811625.1. Classification (NCBI taxonomy): domain Bacteria; kingdom Bacillati; phylum Bacillota; class Bacilli; order Lactobacillales; family Aerococcaceae; genus Globicatella; species Globicatella sp. HMSC072A10. Next base: position 51,711 of record NZ_KV805632.1, read on the forward strand.
GCGGGTGCAACCATTAAGGCAATAACTAAAATAGCACCGACACTTTGAAAGGCAATTACGCAGTGTAAGGCCACTAAAGTCATTAATAAAAAATTGATTAAGGAGACTTTGATATTGGTTGTTTTAGCAAAAGTACTATCAAACAAAATCAGTTTTAAAGGATGGTAAAAAAAGAATAGAAACAATAGGATGATTCCCAGTAAAATCGTATTTTGAATCAAAGCAACAGGGAAACTATGACCCAATAATTCGACTCGATTTAAAGGGGCAAAGATAATTTCTCCTAGTAAAACGGCATCGATATCCAGATGAACATTATCAAAGCATTTAGAAATTAAGATAACCGCTAAAGCAAAGAAGAAAGTATAGATTATTCCGATAGCCGCATCGATTTGAATATTAGTTTTATAGGTTAACCATTCAATCGCATACACCGTTAAGACACCAAACAAGGTTGCTCCGATAATCAGTAGTGGCGAGTCTAAATTTTGGACTATAAAATAGGCTAAAACAATCCCTAATAAGATAGTATGAGAAATAGCATCGGCTACCATGACGGTTTGCTTTTGAACTAATATATTACCTAAAAGGCTACTTGATATCCCCACTAATAATAAAATCCATAATGATTCAATCATTTGCTTCACCTCGCTTTAATAAGGTACTTTTTGGACCGATAATGAGGGAGAGAATGGTCATAATAAATAAACAGAGAACGACGGTCGGACCAGTGGCTAATTTTTCAATAGTGGTACTAAGGTAAGTGCCGCCTACCGCTGCGATAATCGAAGCAATACTGCCGATAATCAATACCTTTTCATATTGATTGCTCCATTGTAAGGCAATAATAGTAGGGGCGATTAATAAACTACTTATCAGTAAGGCACCTACTGCTTTTAGTCCAACAGCAATAATCACAATCGCTAGTAATAAATTGAGAAATTTAAAGAATGGGACATTGATGCCAATGCTAGTGGCAAAGTCTTTATCGAATAATACAATTTTTATTTTCGGATAGTGAATCAAAAAGACGATGATAGTAAAGATGGCTACAATCCCGATAGTAATCACATCATCTCTCATTAAATAGGCTGCTTGACCCATAATATAATTATTAAGACCAGCTTGTGCTGTTTTAGCAAAGTTTGGATTACCTTGAATATAACTCATTAAGACCATGCCTAATCCAAAAAAGGATGAAAGAACCAATGCGAGAATACTTTCAAAATGAAAAGCTTTTTCGCGGCTTAGCCAGTGGATAATGACGATTGAAAATAAACTAGCAACGACTGCTCCCATTAATAAAATAATGGGATGACGTTGTTGAAAAATCATATAGGCAATGATGACTCCCGGATAAGAAGAGTGACCGATTGCATCACCTAATTGACTTTGTTTTTCTAAGACCAAGGTGCTCCCAACAATTGAGCTAGCAACAGCCAGTAGACTCAGCCCGATGGCGACCACTAAATAAAGGTAATGATTATTCCATAAGATGCTCATGTTTATTCGCCTCCAGTTGTGAGTGTTTGATGCCATAGTAGGTTAAATCCAGATTGTCTTTGGTTAGCACTTCGTCAATGGGTCCTGCTGTGATTAGTTGTTGATTAATCATGACAACATAGTCGAAATAGTCTTTTAATGTTTCTAATTGATGATGCACGGTAATACTTGATTTATTTTGTTTTTGGAAATCATTTAATTGTTGCATAATCAGTTGTTCACTGGTGCGATCAATACCTGCTAGTGGTTCATCAAGAAAATAAGCCTGTGCATCTTGAGCAATGGCCCGTGCTAAAAAGACTCTTTGTTTTTGTCCACCAGAAAGTTGGTTAATTTGACGATCTTTTAAATCGGTTAATTTCATGATGGCTAACGCTTGTTCCACTTTGTCTTTCTTTTCTTTAGAGATGGGTGAAAAGATAAAGCGATTGCTGCTGACACCCATTTTAACCACATCTTCAACCGTTGTTGGAAAGTACCAATTCACATTGGAGCGTTGGGGAACATAAGCAATGTGTTGACGACTTTCTTTAATCGTTTGGTTTAGTACGCTCACTTGGCCGTCATAAGGAATTAGACCAAGACAGGCTTTGATGAAAGTGGATTTACCGGCACCGTTAGGACCGATAATGGCAATCTTTTTATTTTGCGGTAATTGTATATTGAGGTTGTTTAAAGCTTTTACTTTATCATATTGAACAGTTAAATCGACTGTTTCTAATAGAGGATTCATATAAAGCGCTCCTTTCAAGCAAGATGATGAATAATGCAAAAATAAACGAGTGGGGAGCGGGCACTAAGAGAAGTGTATGTTAAACTCTTTTGTCCACTTCCGCACTCGTTAGTTAACTAAAATCTAAAAATTATTTAGCTAAGTGTTGAATAATGACATTAATATTATGTTGATACATCGCGATATAATTATCGCCAGGTTGCCCTGCAGGTGCTAATGAGTCAGAGAATAAGGCTTCGTCTTCGTTCATTACCACTTCCACTGAACCACCTTTTGCTTTAACAGCTTCTTGTAATTTTTTCATTCTATCCGGATTAGTGGTAGACTCTACAAAGATTGCTGGTACTTTATTATCGATAATAAAATCAACAGTTTCTGAAATTTGTTGATTTGAAACTTCAGAATCGGTACTAACACCTTGTGGGGCATAGACGACAAAATCATTACTTTTGGCAAAGTAGTTAAAAGCATCATGTGGGGTAACTAAGTTACGTTGTTCAACCGGTAATTTTTCTAGTTCTGTAGCGACCCATGATTTTAATTGGTCTAGCTCATTTAAATATTGTTCGGTATTGCGTTCGAATGTTTCTTTTAATTCAGGGAATTTTTCTTGTAAAGCATTGCTAGCGGTAATAGTTGCTTGTTTATATAAATCAATATCAAACCAAAAATGCGGGTCGATTTCTTTTTGACCATCTTCTTCCATTTCTCCGATTTGATCTTCTTTAAAATCTTTCGTTACTGCCACACCATATTGTTCTAAAACATCCACCATTTTGCCTTCAAAATGCAAACCGTGATATAAAACAATGTCAGCTGTTGAAATTTTATTTAAATCTTGCGCTTTCGGTTGATATAAGTGTGGATCACTGCCAGCTGGAATTAAAAGCTCTAGCTCCACTTCATCACCCGCGATATTTTGAACCATATCTGCTAAGAAAGAAGTAGTGACCGTCACTTTTGGTTTTTCATTAGCACTGACAACTGGGCTCCATAATCCCAACCCTATGATAAACGACAAAATACTAAAAATAATTCTTTTCATTTTAAAATCTCCTTTTTAGGCATACCTAATTTATTTGTTGACTATAGTATATAATGTCATAAAAAACAAATCAATAGGTTTGCCTAATTTTTTTTAGGTTCAATCTTAGTGTAAAATAACTGTTGGTCAGCTAAAA
>NZ_KV805633.1:0-30520 GCF_001811625.1 Globicatella sp. HMSC072A10
TTTCTTTTTACACAATTATATGGACTTTATCTCAATTTTCATAGAAAATAATTATAATGCATTATGAATGAGAAAAAAAGAGATTTAAAAAGAAATCTACCAATTTCTTTTTAAATCTCATACTATTCATTACAAGCATTGTGCAAGGTGTGAAAATAAGAATATTCTCCATTTTTTGTCCAATACCTGAAATTTAAACATTCTTAAATTAAGCGCGGATAACTTCTTCTGTTTCATTATCAAAGAAGTGAGCTTTGTTCATGTTGAATCCTAAATCAACATTTTCACCTGGATTATGGAAGTCACGAGCGTCTACACGTGCGATAAACTCAGTTTCTCCAACTTTAGAATATAACATTGTTTCTGCACCTAATAACTCAGAAACTACAACAGTAGAGTGAACAATTGAATTAGGGTTTGCATCTAAGAAGACTTGTTCTGATTGAATATCTTCAGGACGAATACCAAATGTTAATTGTTTCCCATTGTATCCACGAGATTCTAATAATTGGCGTTGTGGTTCAGTTACATTTAACTGTAATCCTTCGTTGTTAGAGATGATACCATCTTTATAAGTTACTTTGAAGAAGTTCATAGCAGGTGATCCAATGAAACCAGCAACGAAAACATTGTTAGGTGTATTATATACTTCTTGAGGAGTACCAATTTGTTGGATAATTCCGTCCTTCATAATAACGATACGGCTGGCCATTGTCATCGCTTCAGTTTGGTCATGGGTAACGTAAATCGTTGTGGTATTTAAACGTTGATGTAATTTAGCAATTTCAGCACGCATTTGCACACGTAATTTCGCATCTAAGTTTGATAAAGGTTCGTCCATTAAGAATACTTTAGCATCACGAACAATTGCACGACCTAAAGCCACACGTTGACGTTGACCACCGGATAAAGCTGCTGGTTTACGGTCTAAATATTCTTTTAATCCTAAAATTTCAGCTGCATTATCAACACGTTGTTTAATTTCATCTTTTGGATATTTACGTAATTTTAAACCGAATGCCATATTGTCGAATACCGTCATATGTGGATATAAAGCGTAGTTTTGGAATACCATCGCGATGTCACGGTCTTTAGGAGCAACATCGTTCATTAAGGTGTCACCAATCCATAATTCACCTTCTGTAATATCCTCTAAACCAGCAATCATACGTAAAGTAGTAGATTTACCACATCCTGAAGGACCTACGAAAACGATAAATTCGCGATCTTCAATATCTAAGTTGAAGTCAGTTACTGAATAAAAATCAGAACCTTCATATTTTTTGTGAATATTTTTTAATTTAATATCTACCATAACAATAATAACTCCTTTTGTTTTATTTGTATGATTTAATTATAAAGTGGAAACGGTTAATAATCTATCGTCCCAGTGCACAAAATATATTCAACATGTTGTAGAAAAGGTTTTCAAAATATTTAGGGATTCAATAAATATTTTAAAAAAACAAGAAATTACGTTTTGAGAAATAGTGGTTTAGTGATAAAATAGGAATGATTAATAAAATCAAGGAGGATAACGATGACTCAGCAAGCAATTAGAGGGTTTGAAGTTATTACAAAGTATCAAAATGAAGCAATCAATTTGCCCAAAAGAGCCACTCATCACGCCGCAGGATATGATATTGAAGCTGCAGAAACGGTGGTATTACCAAGTTATTGGCGTTTACTGATTACGTATTTTTTGAAAGATATGAAACAATGGATTTTTCAACATCCTATGGAATCTAAGTCAAAAGAAGCGATAAAAGTAGAAACATTGATGAAACCAACCTTAGTTCCAACCGGATTAAAAGCCTATATGCAGAAAGATGAATACTTACAGATTATTAACCGTTCAAGTAATCCACTAAAACGTTTTTTATCAATTCCTAATAGTGTCGGGATTATTGATCAAGATTACTATAATAATGAAGCAAATGAAGGTCATATTTATGTGCAAATGATTAATTTTGGTTTGAATGATCAGACCATTCAAAAAGGTGAACGAATTGCACAAGGCATTTTCACTAAATTTTTGAAGACAGATCAAGATACCGGTGGTGAAAAGCAAAGAACAGGAGGATTTGGTTCATCTAATAATGAATAAGCGGAGGATAAAATAACAACATGGCAAAAAAACGAATCATGTATGAATGTATGGCGTGTGGTTATGAATCACCTAAATGGTTAGGAAAATGTCCAGAATGTGGCGCATGGAATCAAATGGAAGAACAAATTGTTCAGCCAACAGTGGTTCAACGAGCGAGTATTGCGTCCAACAGAACAGGTGACGATTATTATGCCAAAAAACTAAATGAAATCCAATATATTAATGAAGCAAGGGTCAATACCGATTTTTCAGAGTTTGACCGTGTCTTAGGTGGTGGGGTCGTAACGGGTTCATTGGTTTTAATCGGAGGAGATCCCGGAATTGGTAAGTCCACGCTGTTATTGCAAGTTTCATTACAATTAGCGAATAAAAACCAAAAAATATTATATGTTTCTGGTGAAGAATCATTATCACAAATAAAAATGCGAGCGGAACGCCTTTCGATGGATAGTGATAATTTCTACTTGTATTCTGAAACAGATTTAACTGTGATTGCGAATGAGATTAGTCGTTTATCACCTGATATGGTAATCATTGATTCGATTCAAACGATGTCTTTACCTGATCATAATGGAGTAGCCGGCAGTGTATCGCAACTTAGAGAAACAACCAATATATTGATGCGCATTGCGAAAGATAATCAAATTGCTATTTTTATTGTGGGTCATGTGACTAAGGAGGGCAATATCGCTGGACCTCGTATGTTAGAACATATGGTCGATACGGTATTGTATTTTGAAGGTGAAAAGTATAATCGTTTTAGAATTTTACGAGCAGTAAAGAATCGTTTTGGTTCCACCAATGAAATTGGCGTTTTTGAAATGTTGGATGTAGGGTTGACCGAAGTGAATAATCCATCAGAGTTATTTTTAGAAGAAAGACTGGTTGGCGCTACCGGATCAACAGTTGTCCCTTCATTAGAAGGAACACGCACGATATTAGCAGAAGTACAATCATTAATGACACCAACTGTTTTTGGTAATGCTAAAAGAACAGCGAGTGGCATTGATTATCAACGGGTTTCCTTATTATTAGCTGTAATGGAGAAACATTGTGGTTTGATGGTACAAAATCAAGATGCATTTTTCAAAACAACCGGTGGGGTTAAATTAGATGAACCTGCTATCGACTTAGCGATTGCGGTGAGTATTGCATCAAGTTATTGGAATAAACCGACCAATATCGACGATTGTTTCGTTGGTGAAATTGGATTAACGGGAGAAATTCGCCGAGTAACCCAAATTAAAGAACGTATTAGCGAAGCGAATAAATTAGGTTTTAAACGTATTTTTATTCCAAAAAACAATCAGCCACCTCAAGATACTCAATTGGCAATAGAAATTATACCTGTATCAACAATTAAACAAGCTTTAATGAAAATTTTTCCAAAATAGAAAGGAGGTTAAAGATGTTTAAAAAAATTATTACCGCTCTTTCGATGTTAATTGGTTTAAGTTTTGGTTTAACCATTGCGCCATCATTGTGGAAAGGAATACCTAATGCGCCGATTTGGATGAGTAATCTCTATGTGAATGCTATTATTTTTATTATTGTTTTTATGTTATTAGGGATGACACTTTCTCCATATATCGAAAAAGGAATTAAACGATTAATCGAATGGGTTAATAACTTAGCTACATCAAATTTAATATTAGGAACGATTGGTATTTTTGTAGGATTATTAATTGGTTATTTATTTTCATTACCATTTAATAGTCTAAATATACCTTTTCTAAATTCAACATTACCACTTATTTTTTCAGTCACTTCCGCTTTAGTAGGGTACCAAACGACGATGAGTCGTAAAGAAGAATGGGGGAAATTATTTAGTAGTAGACAAAATGTTAAAGAAACTGCCCTTAATCAAGATTCACAGTTGCTAGAGCGTAAAGCGAGTGATAATATGTATAAGTACAAGTTACTTGATACGAGTGTTATTATTGATGGACGTATTGTAGATATTGTAAGGACCAATTTTATTGAAGGGGTTTTGATAATACCTAATTTTGTATTAGAGGAATTGCAATTTATTGCCGATTCGGCTGATTCCTTAAAACGATCAAAGGGTCGTAAAGGTCTCGATACCTTAAATATGTTACAAAAAGAAGCACTTATTCCGATTGAGTTTTATGAAGGTGATTTTGAAGAAATATCAGAAGTCGATAGTAAATTAATCCGATTAGCCAAACTAATGGATGCTGCGATTGTCACAAATGATTATAATTTAAATAAAGTTTGTGAATTTCAGAATGTTAAGGTGTTTAATATTAATGCTTTAGCCAATGCCATTAAACCAGTGGTTATTCCGGGTGAACAAATGTATGTTCAAGTAATAAAAGATGGTACTGAGCGCAAACAAGGTGTCGCTTATCTCGATGATGGAACGATGATTGTGGTAGAAGATGGTCAGTATTATATGAATGAGTGGATCCATGTTATTGTGACAAGTGCTTTGCAAACAGCAGCAGGGCGCATGATTTTTGCTAAACCGGCCCACTCACATGGTAGAATAGAAACTAATGATAAAAAGGGAGTTTTATAATATGAGTCAAAAGATTCGTGTTCGTTATGCACCAAGTCCAACAGGAGATTTACATATAGGGAATGCTCGTACAGCCTTATTTAATTATTTATTTGCTCGTCATCATGGAGGAGAATTTATAATTCGTATCGAAGATACAGATTTAAAACGTAATTTAGAGCATGGTGAACAAAGTCAGATGGATAATCTTTCTTGGTTAGGAATTGACTGGGACGAATCTCCAGAAAAACCAGGTGAATATGGACCTTATCGTCAATCAGAACGTCTACACATTTATCAACCACTTATTGAACATTTATTAGCTGAAGATAAGGCGTATAAATGTTATATGACAGAAGAAGAATTGGAACAAGAGCGTGAAGCGCAAAAAGCCAGAGGAGAAATGCCTCATTATGGTGGTCAACATGCCCACTTGACTAAGGATCAAGAAGCTGCCTTTGAAGCTGAAGGACGGGTTCCAGTTATCCGTTTCCGTGTACCAGAGAACGTCGTTTATGAGTTTGATGATATTGTTAAAGGACCCATTACTTTTGAATCAAAAAATATTTCTGGCGACTGGGTTATTCAAAAAAGAGATGGAATGCCAACCTATAACTTTGCGGTAACAGTAGATGATCATTTCATGCAAATCACTCATGTATTACGTGGGGATGATCATATTGCAAATACTCCTAAACAAATGATGATTTATGATGCTTTTGGATGGGAAGTACCAAAATTTGGACATATGACGTTAATCGTGAATAGTGAAACTAATAAAAAATTAAGTAAACGCGACGGTGGTATTTTACAATTTATCGAACAATATCGAAACTTAGGTTACTTACCAGAAGCAATGTTTAATTTTATTGCATTATTAGGTTGGTCACCTGTTGGTGAAGAAGAGATTTTCTCACATGATCAATTAATTGAATTATTTGATGAAAATCGTTTATCCACTTCACCGGCTGCATTTGATGCTAAAAAACTAGAATGGATTAACAATACTTATGTTAAACATGCCCCACTAGAAAAAGTAGTTGAATTAGCCTTACCACATTTGAAAGCAGCGGGCAGAGTAAGTGAAAATCCATCTGCATCAGAAATGGAATGGGTAACTAAGTTAGTAAGTTTATATCATGAACAAGTATCATACGGTGCTGAAGTCGTTGAAGTATCTGAACTCTTCTTCAGAGATGAGCTTCATATTGATGAAACGGCTAAAACAGAATTAGCGAATGAAACAGCACCAGTTGTAATCAAAGCCATGCGTGAACAATTAGTGAATTTAGAAGATGCAGATTTTACTGCTGAAAACATTAAGCCTTTAACCAAAGTAGTACAAAAAGAAACAGGTGTTAAAGGACGCCAGTTATTTATGCCAATTCGTATTGCGGTTTCTGGTCAAATGCATGGACCGGAATTACCAAGTGTGATTGAAGTTCTAGGAAAAGAAAAAGCAATTAATCACATCGATCAAGTGTTAAATTTAATATAATCAATAGAGTGAAGCCTGTCACATTTTTGACAGGCTTTCTTGATAGAAACGGAGAATACTATGGCCATTCAAATTTATAATACTTTAACCAGAACCAAAGAAGTTTTTAAACCGATACAAGAAGGAAAGGTAAATTTTTATGTTTGTGGTCCCACTGTTTATAATTTTATCCACATTGGCAATGCAAGAAGTGCCGTCTCATTTGATACCATCCGTCGATATTTAATTTATCGTGGTTATGAAGTGAATTACGTCAGCAATTTTACTGATGTTGATGATAAAATTATTAAAGCAGCTAATGAAGAAGGAATCACTCCAGAAGCGATAGCCGACAAATACATTCACGCATTTAAAGAAGACACCGCCGCAATTAATGTCATGCCAGCTACCCTTCATCCACGTGTAATGGAAAATATTACGGATATTATTGAATTCATTCAAGTATTAATCGAAAAAGGTTATGCGTATGAATCATCAGGAGATGTATATTTTAAAACATCTTCATTTGATAAATATGGTCAATTATCCGACCAAAGTATCGATGAATTATTAGTAGGTGCGAGTGAGCGAGTTCAAGATTTAATTGCGGAAAGAAAGCATGACCCACTTGATTTTGCTCTATGGAAGCAAGCAAAACCTGGAGAAATTCATTGGCATTCACCTTGGGGCGAAGGACGTCCAGGGTGGCATATTGAATGTTCCGTAATGGCAACTAAATATTTAGGAGAGACAATTGATATTCACGGAGGTGGCCAAGATTTACAATTTCCACATCATGAAAATGAAATTGCTCAATCTGAATGTGCTACAGGGCATACATTTAGTAACTATTGGATGCATAATGGATTTGTGACGATTGGTCAAGACGATGAGAAGATGAGTAAATCGTTAGGAAACTTTGTGCTATTACGTGATTTAATCAATGAAGTTGATCCATTAGTAGTAAGATTTTTATTGGCTACTGTTCATTATCGTCGTCCTTTGCGCTTTGATGAGAAATCGATTCATGATGCGACCACCAATTTGGCTCGATTAAAAGAAGTGAATCGTCGTCTAAAACATCGCTTAGAAGATGCAGTAGAACAGGATTTAACAGAACAAGACCACCAATATAAACAAGCGATTAGAGAAAAAATTGAACAATTCGAAGTAGAAATGGATAATGATTTTCAAGCTGGGAATGCTTTAACTGTTATCTTCGATTTAACCAAAGTTATTAATAAGTACCTTGAAACATCAGTGGTTAATCGTGAAGTGATTGAGTGGATGCAATCGAAGTTTGAGCAATTAATGAGTATCTTTGGTATTATTTTTAAAGAAACAGAGACTTTAGAAGAAGAAATTGAACAATTAATCGAAGAACGCAATCAAGCACGTAAAGAACGAAATTTTGCAAAAGCGGATGAGATTCGTGATCAATTAAAATCGCAAGGAATATTATTAGATGATACACCTCAAGGAACAACTTGGAAAAGAGTGACGCCGTAATGACCGAGATTAATCCATTTGACTTATTAAACGGTGCGGCTTTAGCTTATGTGGGGGATGCGGTATATGAACAATTTGTGCGTAAACATGTGATTCAATCAGGACAAACATCTCCTAATAAGTTGCATCGTGCTGCGATTAAATATGTATCAGCTGAAGGCCAAGCAAAAGTTATGAAAAGTTGGATCGACTCAGAAGAACGATTATCAGCAAAAGAGATTGAAATTTATAAAAGAGGTCGTAATAATAAAGCGAATACCAAGGCAAAAAATGCCTCGATTGGCGATTATCGTCAAGCAACTGGCTTTGAAGCATTAATTGGTTGGCTCTCCTTAACCAATCAAGTAGAGCGATGTACTGAGTTAATGACTTTAGCAATTAAATATATTGAAAATGAGGATAATAAATGAAACAACATCAATACTCTGAAAAACGATCAAAATCAATCGAAAAGGAAGAATATTCTGAAGTTTTATTCGGACGTCATGTCGTAATGAAAGTTTTCAAAGAGAAAAAACAAATAAATAAATTATTTATTCAAAAAGGACTGACGGGAAACGGGGTTAAAGATATACTGAGAGTAGCGAAACAACAAGGAGTCGTTTTTATCGAAGTCCCAAAAACTAAATTAGATGAATTAACTGACAATGGGAATCATCAAGGTGTGGCAGTTACCTTGCCGCCATTTGAATATAAAACGCTTGAAGACTGCTTTGAACTTGCGCAAGAACGTGAAGAAACTCCGTTTTTATTAATTTTGGATGGAATAGAGGATCCGCACAATTTAGGTTCAATTCTAAGAACAGCTGAAGCCACTGGTGTTCATGGTGTCATTATACCGAAAAGACGTGCCGTTGGATTAACCGGTATCGTGGCGAAGACCTCAGCGGGTTCAATTGAAAAAGTGCCAGTAGTGCGTGTGACCAACATTGCTCAAACAATAGAATTATTAAAACAAAAAGGTGTTTGGGTTTTTGCGACAGCCATGTCAGGTGAAGATATGCGCACTTGGAATAGCGAAGGAGCCATTGCACTGGTCATTGGCAATGAAGGTCAAGGAGTTTCTCAAAATGTGATAGCAGCTTGTGATGGGATAGTCACTATTCCTATGACTGGAACAACTCAAAGCTTAAATGCTAGTGTAGCAGCAGGTGTTTTAATGTACGAAGTGGCGCGCGATCGACTAGGTAAGTAGAATAATTGGAGGTGGTCACATGCTTAAGAAAAAAGATATCCTATTTGTCGACGGTTATAATATGATAGGGGCATGGCCACATCTAACAAGCTTGATGAAAAAAGATGAGTTAGCGCTAGCTCGAGATACCTTATTACAGGAATTATCTAATTTTAAAAAAGTAAGAGGTTATGATGAAATATTTGTTATTTTTGATGCCTATTTAGTTCCCGGGATTACACAAAAATACGATGAGTACAATCTTCAAGTTGTGTTCACTAAAGAAGGGGAAACGGCGGACTCATATATAGAAAGAGAAGTTAATCAATATATCACACCTCTAAATAGGGTAGTCGTTGCAACAAGTGACTATGCTGAGCAATGGCTAATTTTTCAGCGAGGCGCGTTAAGACAGTCGGCAAATGAATTAGCAGTGGAAATTTCTTATACAAAACAGCAGCTGAATAATGAAATTTCAACGTATTACAATGGAATGCTAAGAAGAAGAAGCCCATGGCAAATTGAACAGTTAGCAGATTTAGACCGTTTGAGACGCGAGATAGAAACGAAAAATAAAGAATAAATGAGGATGCATTTCTCCAATTGAATGGAGGATAATCATGCGTTTGGACTACTTAAGTAATGAAGAATTAGTGGTAATGTTACAGGCCGAGTTTGATGACGAAGCATTTAATGAATTATTTTATCGTTTTACACCTTTATATCGAAAATGTTTCAAACAGTACCCGATTATGGGGTTTGAATTGGATGATTACTTTCAAGAAGGACGCATTGCGTTAATGTTAGTGATTGAACATTATGATATCAAGGGAAAGTATTATGTTGCCAGTTATTTTGCGAAAATATACGAAAATCGCTTAATTAATTATTTAAGGAAATTAATGGCAAAAAAGCGTGAAAAACAACTAAATCTCCTATCATTAAATGAACCAGTGAGTTTAGTTGATGGAAAAAATGAAGTTTATACTTATGGAGATTTATTATTTGAAGAGGGCCCTGATACCCTAGAATGGGTCATCGCAAAAGATGCCCTTGAACAGCTAATTGAAGATTTATCTGAATTAGAAAAAATGGTTTTCATCTATCGTATGATGGAAGAAGATAATAGTGTGTCTAATATTGCTAAAAAAATGAACGAAGATAGAAGAGTGATTGAAAATGCTCTAGCACGTTGCCGTAAAAAATGTCGACAGCATTTTGGATGACAAAAGAGACAAAGTGAGCCTTGCATAAAACAAAATAAGCAAATATTAATAGAAGCACCTTTTATTCTATCTTGACAAAAAAGTAATTGATTTATATCATATAGTGGTAAGTAAATCGATGGGGAGGAATTGCTATGGCACAACAAAAGAAAACGGCTTTAGCGTGTACGGAGTGTGGCCAACGCAATTACCACATGACTCCAACACAATCTGGAAAAAATGTCCGATTAGAAATTAAAAAGTTTTGTAGATATTGCAATAAACATACAGTGCATAAAGAAACGAAATAGTTAGGATGGGAAGATAACGATGGGATATATTAAAGGTGTTTTCGAAGAATTAAAAAGAGTTAATTGGCCGTCTGTAGGCGAAGTTAACAAATATACATGGACAGTTATTGTCATGATTATTTTGTTTGGTTTATATTTTGCAGGTGTGGATACTATATTTGCTAATTTAATTAGTTGGTTAGTATCATTATAAAATAGTTTTCAAATTAAAATTTTATCTGTATAATAGAGTTAAAGCAAAAACCTACAAGCCGTAGGTTTTTTATTATGGAAAAAAGTGAGGAGAATTGTGATGGAAGCAAAAAAAGAATGGTATGTACTTCATACTTATTCAGGTTATGAAAATAAAGTTCGAGAAAATATTGAATTACGTAAAGAAAGCATGAATATGGAAGAAAATATTTTCAGAATTGTGGTACCGGAAGAAGAAATAATTGAAGTAGTCGACGGAGAGGAAAAGAAAAAAGTAGCTAAGACGTTTCCAGGTTATGTATTAATTGAAATGGTGATGTCTGATCAAGCTTGGTTTATTGTACGTAATACACCAGGAGTGACAGGTTTTGTCGGATCTCACGGTGCTGGAAGTAAACCATCGCCTTTATTAGAAGAAGAAATGGATCAAATCTTAGGTGATGTCGAAACGCCAGTACAACGTGTAGAATTGAATGTAAAAGTTGGCGATTATGTTGAAATTGTGGAAGGTGCTTTCTCCGGATTAAACGGTTCAATTGTTGAAATTGATCAAGAACATCAAAAATTAAAAGTTTTACTGGAAATGTTTGGCCGTGAGACTGAAGCCGAAATCGAATTCCATCAAGTTAAGAAACAAGATATCTAATCTACTATGAATGAGATATTTAAAAGAATTCCGATTATTTATTCATTATTACTAGGTTTCACGCTAATAATAATAAGTTTGGCAATTTTTCCAAATATGATGATACCATCTTTGGAAAACCTTCAAAAGCTATTCGAATCATTATTGATGCCTCATAAAAATTATTTGTATATTGGTGCAATCAGCATGTTTTGGCTGATTACGAATTTACTTTATATTGAATATTTCTCAAAGAATCAACGCTTTAAACAAATTTTTGATTACCAACTGAAAGAAATAGTCAGTATTGGTTGCTTAATGACAATTTTTTGGATAGTGAGTTGGGTGAATCATTCCTTATTATTGTCGTTAATATTTATTGCGACTGCGACTAATTATCTATTAAAAGGGATTCGAATCATTAGCCAAAATAGTCAATTACGACAAAATAATTGGTTAATTAAATTTCCAACTGGATTTTTTGTTGGTTGGTTAATATTTGAAACCGTTGTGACTTTATTCGCTTATATGAAGTCAGTTGGCATCACATTTAGTGGCATGTTATGGGTGATTGTAGCCATTATGACAGTATTGTTATTAGCTTTATTTTCAAGTTATTATTATGCAAAATACGGTAATGGTATGATGATGATTGCCATTATACTGGGTGTGTTTGGATTAACCATTCAACATCATAATAAGCAATTTCCTTATGCCAACAATATGATTTTTATCTGTACACTGGCGATAGGAGTGATGATGGTAGCATTATTTATCTATCTAACACACTTAAAGAATCAACAAAATCAAAAATCAATAACAGATATTGAAAAATAATACTTTCTTCTTGCTTTCTAAAAAGTTATGTGTTAGTATACTTGGGTGCGCAAGTACGCACAATGAGTGGGAGGAAATGGTTTTCCATAAACCACATCACGAATAAAAAGATATAGGAGGAATTTTCGTGGCTAAAAAAGTAGTAAAACAAGTTAAATTACAAATTCCAGCCGGCGCAGCAAGTCCAGCTCCACCAGTAGGTCCAGCTTTAGGTCAAGCGCAAGTTAACATTATGGGGTTCTGTAAAGAGTTTAACGCTCGTACACAAGATCAAGCAGGATTCATTATTCCTGTAGTAATTGATGTATATGAAGACCGTTCATTTACATTTATCACTAAAAAACCACCAGTACCAGTATTATTGAAAAAAGCAGCTGGTATCCAAAAAGGTTCTGGTGTACCAAACAAAACAAAAGTAGCAACTATTACAAAAGCACAAGTTCAAGAAGTTGCTGAAACTAAAATGGAAGATTTAAACGCAGCTAGCGTAGAAGCAGCAATGCGCATCGTTGAAGGTACTGCTCGTTCTATGGGTATCACTGTCCAAGATTAAGCGCAGTGTAGTTTCTCGCCCCGTTTTCTATCGGGTGTGGGAGGTCAAACCGTTATAACCACAAGTATAGGAGGAAAATAAAAAATGGCTAAAAAAAGCAAGAACTTTAGTGCAGCTTTAGAAAAAGTTGACCGCACTAAAAAATATGACATGACTGAAGCTATCGCTTTAGCAAAAGAAATCGACTTCGCAAAATTTGACGCGACTGTTGAAGTTTCATACAATTTAAACATTGACGTAAAAAAAGCTGATCAACAAATTCGTGGGGCTATGGTATTACCACACGGTACAGGAAAAACTTCTCGTGTTGTAGTTATCGCTCGTGGCGAAAAAGCTAAAGAAGCAGAAGCAGCAGGTGCTGATTTTGTTGGTGAAGCTGACTTAATCGATAAAATTAATGATGGTTGGTTAGACTTTGATGTGATGGTAGCAACACCTGATATGATGGGTCAAGTAGGTCGTTTAGGTCGTGTATTAGGACCTAAAGGATTAATGCCTAACCCTAAAACAGGTACTGTAACAATGGATGTTACTAAAGCTGTTGAAGACATTAAAGCAGGACAAGTTACTTACCGTGCTGACAAAGCAGGTATCGTAAACGTGCCAATTGGTAAAGTATCATTTGAAGATGCTAAATTAGCAGATAACTTTAAAGCATTACACGATCAAATCGTTCGCTTAAAACCAGCTACTGCTAAAGGTACTTATATCACTAACTTAGCTTTAAGTACTACATTTGGCCCTGGAATTAAAATCGATCCAACAACAATTTAAAAAAATGAAAGTCAACCTCATTTAGGGGTTGACTTATAATATTCTTTTTTGTATTATATATAAAGTGTTAAACTACCGTAGACAGCAAGTGGCGAACGCCTTAATTTCTTGCCGAGGAAGTTCCGAATTTATGGATCTCTCTCTCTGTGTCTAAGGTGACATAGAGATTTTTTTTTTGAAAATCTCTAGCTCAATAAGACGGAGGTGAAACTTATGACAAAAGAAACAGTAATCATGAAAAAACAAGCAGAAGTAACAGAAGTTGCAGAGAAATTAAAAGCAGCTGCATCAGTAGTCGTTGTAGACTCATTAGGTTTAACTGTTGAAGAAGTTACTAATTTACGTAAAGAATTACGTGAAAACGATGTTTACATGAAAGTTGTTAAAAACACAATTTTACGTCGTGCGGCAGCAGAAGCAGGTATCGAAGGTATGGACTCAGTTTTCGTAGGACCATCAGCTATCGTTTATTCTGAATCTGAAGTAGTGGCACCTGCTAAAATTGTTGCAGAATTTGCTGATAAAGTAGAACATTTATCAATCAAAGGTGGTTTAATTGAAGGTGAAGTTTCTTCAGCTGAAGATATTAACGCTTTAGCGAAATTACCAGACCGCGATGGATTATTATCAATGTTACTTTCTGTATTACAAGCGCCAGTTCGCAATACTGCATTGGCTATCAAAGCTGTGGCTGAATCTAAAGAAGACGACGCAGCATAATCAATTATTACATATAAAAACATAAACGGAGGAAATATAAATGGCTTTAAATATTGAAAACATTATTGCTGAAATTAAAGAAGCAACAATTATCGAATTAAATGACTTAGTAAAAGCAATCGAAGAAGAATTTGGCGTAACTGCTGCTGCTCCTGTAGCTGTAGCTGCTGCTGGTGGTGTTGCTGCTGAAGAAAAAACTGAATTTGACGTTATCTTAGCATCTGCTGGAGACTCAAAAATCAAAGTTATTAAAGCAGTTCGTGAAGCTACTGGTTTAGGATTAAAAGAAGCTAAAGAATTAGTTGACAACGCTCCTAAAGCAATTAAAGAAGGCGTATCTAAAGAAGACGCTGAAGCATTAAAAGCTTCATTAGAAGAAGTTGGAGCTTCTGTAGAAGTAAAATAATCTTCGATAGATTATTATTTTATACAAATAAGAAAGGAATGATGGCAATCATCATTCTTTTTTTTTTGCTATGAAATAAAATTTTCCTAAGAATTTATTATTTTAAATGATTTTTTAACACTATTTAAAAAAAATAGGTATAATAGAGTAGAGTATTGAAGAAGGAAGTGAAGTGATGAATACAAAAATTTTAATAGTAGATGATGATCGTGAAATTGTGGAGTTGCTTAATATTTATTTACAAAACGAAGGTTACGAGGTTTTAAAAGCCTATAATGGTCAACAAGCGTTAAATATTTTAGAGGAAGAAACAAATCTAAATATGGTATTATTGGATATTATGATTCCGCAAGTGGATGGTTTGAAAGTTTTATCATATATTCGGAAAAACCAAAAGAGCTTGCCTGTTATCATGGTAAGTGCTAAATCATCAGATACAGATAAAATACAAGGATTAATTAGTGGTGCCGATGATTATATCACCAAACCATTTAATCCATTAGAAGTTGTTGCGAGAATTAAATCTATTTTAAGACGCCAACAAAATTATATGCAACCAGAAGTACCAGATACCATCATGGTGGGTCCACTGGAAATTAAGAAGGAATCTCATGAAGTTACAACTCTTTCTGGTGTTCAAATTCAACTTACAGCAATAGAATTTGGAATTTTATTTTTATTAGCGAGTCATCCTAATCGCGTATTTAGTGCGAATGAAATTTTTGAAGCTGTTTGGAATCAAGAAAGTGTTGTCAGTGCCAAAACGGTTATGGTTCACGTTAGTCACTTAAGAGATAAGGTTGAGGAAGCGACTGGTGGTGAAAAAGTAATCCGTACAGTATGGGGTGTTGGGTATAAAATTGAAGCTTAGTCAAGATAGACTACCTACAGTGAAATTTAGACGACACGAAATAGTTGAATTAGTGTTAGAAATTTTACTTACCATGGGGGTATTTTACTTTTTATACTTGAGTGTCACACTCCTGTTTATTGAGGTCTTAAGTCTGCCTATAGGTATGTATGGTGAAGAAGAAATGACTGCTTATGAATATTTTAAGTGGACTCCTGCAAAGTTAGAATTAGCAAAACAATCTTTTGCTGTTGTGATGATTTTTTTAGGAATAGGACTGACATATTGGCAGATGAAGCGTAAGATTTCTACTATCCACTTGAATCATCTTTTGGAATACTTAACTTATATTGCGAGAGGAAATTATCAATTAAGAATTCCAGATATGCAGATTGATGAATTATCAGAAATTGTACGGAGTGTTAACTCTTTGGTTGATAGTACGGTTCATGCGATGGAGGAAGAACGTCGAATAGAAAAGACTAAAGATGAGTTAATCGCCAATGTGGGGCATGATTTAAGAACCCCTTTAACCTCTATCATCGGCTACCTAGGTTTAATTGAAAACAAACGGTATCATTCAGAAGAACAGTTACTAGAATATACTCATATTGCTTATAAAAAAGCAATGAGCATGCAAGTGATGGTCAATGATTTGTTTGATTACGCCGCTTCGAGATTAGTTTCATATGAAGTTACCCCTGAAGAAGTTCATCTAGATTTTTTCTTTGAACAACTGGCAGCAGAATTTGAATTAGAAGCAGCTGAAAAAAATATTGAAATTGAAATCAATGTGATGCCTAAAAACTTAATTGTTCATTTTGACCCAGAAAAAATGGCACGAGTATTTAATAACTTATTATCAAATGCGCTAAAATATGGACATGGTGCCACTAAAATAAAAATGAATGCTAACCTAATAGATGATGACCAGATTATTATGGATGTAGTCAATAATGGTGAGCTTCTAAAATTAGAAGAATTGGAAAAAGTTTTCCAAAGAAGTTATCGGGCAGATACCTCAAGAAATTCTGCTATTCCTGGGACGGGTCTCGGTTTAGGAATCGCTAGAAATATTGTAGAGTTACATAATGGTATCATTTATGCTATGATTGAGAATAACGAAATGATATTTAGAATCGAGATGAGTAGATTATAAATGAAGATGATTAATAAGATATTGATTTTATTATTATCTGTATTACTGGTGCTACCAAGACATAGTTTAGTCAGTGCTCAAGAATTAAATATTGAAAATTTACCTGCTCAGTCTATGATGTTAATCAATGGCGATAATGGGCAGGTTCTCTTTAATAAAAATTCCGAAGACCTTTTAGAAATTGGATCCTTGTCAAAATTATTACTGCTATATATAGTTTTTGAACAAATTGAAACAGAAAAAATTAATTTAGAGGATATAGTCCCTATTTCTAATGCTGCTTATGAGCTCAGTCAAGATTATGATATACCGAACGTTCCTTTAAGACAGGATTTTTCATATACGGTAGAAGAATTAATAACGGCCATCGCAGTAAAAAATGCGAATGGTGCAGCGTTGGCTCTAGTTGAAAAAATTGCATCCAATGAAGCAGAATTTATAAAATTAATGGAACAAAAGTTAAGTGAATGGCAACTTTCAAATTATCAATTTGTTGATAGTTTGGGGTTACCTAATGACTATCAGAGAGGTGTAGAAGAGTATCAAGGTCAAACTAATAAAATGAGTGCGGAGGCTATTACAACAGTGGCTTTCAGATTATACAAAGATTATCCACAATATTTAGAATATGCCTCAACTAAGGAATTAAATTTTAAAGCAGATACAGATGATGCTTTTCAAACAACAAGCAATAATCCATTATTAAAAGACACCAAACTGTCAGTCAATGGAATGTTTATTGGCTATGCTCCGCAAAATGGCTATAATCAAGTGATAAGTAGCACCGATCAAGAGACGACCTATTTAGCAGTAGTAATTGGTGTGTCAGAGAATCTAGAAGACCCCTATTATCCTGTTGAACAATTGATACAATATGCTAAGAGCAGTTTTGAAACGAAGATTATTGTAAAAAAAGAGAGTTTGACCGATGAAATCCCTGTAATAAATGTAGATGGTGGTACGAGAGATGTCATACATTCTATCTATACAGATGATTTCGTACTCAGTGTACCAAAAGGCGATAATCAATTAAACATTGATTATCAATTTATACCTAATGAAGAGAAAACAGGATACCAAAATTATATAACCGCTCCAATAGATAAAGGAGAATTTTTAGGAACATTAAAAATGGATTTTCAACATTATACCATCGAGTACTTACCAACGGCTCAAAACAGTGAAGTACAGGTAGTGGCGAATGAATCGATACCTGAAAAATCAATTTTTGGAAAATTCTTACAATCAGTAATGAGATTTATTATAACGATAATCGAAGCAATTCGAAAATTTTTTACTAACATATTTAATTAGAGGTGATATAAATGAGTCAAGAAGTCGCTATTTTTGCTGGAGGTTGTTTTTGGTGTATGGTGCATCCATTTGATCAGTGGCCAGGAGTTATTTCAGTCGAATCAGGTTATACAGGTGGTCATGTTATGAAACCAAGTTATGAACAAGTAAAAACAGGAATGACTGGTCACACTGAAGCGGTAAAAATTATATATGATCCAGCGATAATTTCTTATCAAAAGCTATTAGAAGTATACTGGTCTGTCATTGATCCTACGGATTTAGAAGGACAATTTGTGGATCGCGGCTCTTCGTATCGACCAGAAATATTTTATACAACTCCTGAACAAAAAGAATTAGCTGAACAATCTAAAGAGCATTTAGATTTGAGTCAACGATTTTCAAAACCAATTGTAGTACCGATTACTGAAGCAACAGAATTTTTTGTTGCTGAAGATTATCATCAGGATTTTTATAAGAAAAATCCGACTCATTATCAACGGTATCGACAAGGTTCCGGAAGAGACCAATTTATTGAAAGATTTCAGCAATAATTCGTAAAAATGTCATAATTTGTATTGACAATATAGATGTAAATAAGGTATTATTAATCATGTTGTGAGTCACTTTCACAGGCCGGCTTAGCTCAGTTGGTAGAGCATCTGATTTGTAATCAGAGGGTCGAGGGTTCAAGTCCTTTAGCCGGCATTGATTAGTAATAATCAAAGGTTCCAAAATATCCTTTGCCGGGGTGGCGGAACTGGCAGACGCACAGGACTTAAAATCCTGCGGGTAGTGATACCCGTACCGGTTCGATTCCGGTCCTCGGCATCATTTAAACATTGATCTATCAGTGTTTCTTAGACTTCAGTTGTAGTAGCAACTGGGGTCTTTTTTTGACTATGTATTAATAAATTGGGCATATTTTTCAGCAACTTCTTCACGTTTTGATTTCGTAACGTGACTATAAATATTCATTGTAGTTCCAATAGAGGAGTGCCCCAATCTATCTTAAACCTCTTTACTTGTTACTCCTACTTCGAATAGTAGGCTGCAATGAGTGTGTCTGAAATCGTGGATAGTAACTTATTGCGCTTATGTTGTTTTAACCACGTATAGTTGTTCTGGCTTCATTTCCAAAAAACGCATCATTATCAAGATGAACAAAAATAAATATCTTGTCTTGCTTTATGGTTTTGTTTTCTTTAATTGTGTTTTTTACTTTTTTATCTGATTGCCAATATAAAATAAAAAAATGCCAACACCGTAGTGTTGGCTGAACCCATAAATGAGCCAAGGTTTCTTCCCTTGTTTCTTCAATAACACATTAACATTATTGCGTATGATAGTCAACACATTTGCTAAAAATTTTTAAGAATTGATGTACATCACTTGAGTGTGTATGAATGAATATATTATTCTTAAATCGTTCTAAAACTAGCTGACCTTCTTTTATTCTTCTGTTTCTTAAAGAGCTAGAAGAAAATTTATTGTGCAAAAAATGAAGCATTACAATATCATTTATTTTGTTGTAAATTAAATATTTGTTTTCTATATTCATTAAGCTAGCGAATGAAACTACAACTGGATTTCTATACTTCATCTCACTAGTTGGGTGAAATAAATTTATTAAAAACACATCGTTATGAGCACAAGCATTTCTAATATTTTTGATGAAATATAAATGTTTGTATTTTATTATTGATTCAAATTCTGGATATTTTTCTGTATAGAATCTTATGAATTTAATCAAAGTTCCAAAATCTATAATTTCTAAAAATACCCAAACAGAAGTTATGGTTCGCTTTTGAAACATATCTTTTTTATAATTATTTTTTTCAAATTGCATTTTGCTTTTGTTAAATTGTTCAGGGAATAGCTTTTCAAAATCTGAAACTAAATTATACCCATCTTCTGAACTGTTGAAAGTAATATGAGTCATTAACTTCGTTTTTAACAAATGTTCAATATCAAGACATAAGTGCAATAAATATTCTCTTAAATATGTGTCAATAGAAGCCAAATCTTCTAGTGCTTTGAAATCTAGACCGATATACTTATTTGATTTAGTATTCTTTCTATAGTTTTTTCGATAACTAATTAATCTGTAATAATAATTTCGTTCAGAAAATATTTCTATGATTTGTTCTTTTGTATGAAATTTATTTGAAATACCTCTCTCATCAAGTTTATTAAATAAGTCATCAAACGAAAGTTTTGGTTTATTTTCTTCCACAGTTTTCCTCCTCTCTTTATAATTTTTTGTTATCCACAGGTGTGGCTTATAACCAAGTTTATTGTTCTAAAATTAAGCTTTGTTTGTATTCATAAGCTTCTGCTTCCTCGGTGAATTCAACAGCTAATTCTTTATGTGAGTTTAATATCTCTTTGATTTTTGTAAATGGAACTTTAAAATATTCTTTTCTGTTGTTTATTTTATTAACTCTATATTTATCCAATTCCCTATGTAGTTCAGCTTCAAGTCCAAATGCATTTTCGCTAAATACTAGGGCATGAACATCAAATCTAAAAGGTACGGATGCACTACTTAATTCAGCTATTCTTTCTAAAGGTTCTAATCGACGGGTAACACCGATTTTATATACTTCATCACCGAATGATCCAATGTTTGAAATGACGTAAACATAACCAGCAGTAGCATGGCCCTCACGATAATCAATATCTTCTTCGAGTTCATCCAATTCTGATATTTTATCTTGATATTCAGATAATTGTTTTAATAGTGTTTCTTTTGTGGTTTTATCTGCTCCTTTTAACATTAATTCAACATTATCGATCATTTGTTTATAATGCGTTCTGTCCTTTTCTAGCTGTTGTCTTTTTTTTCTAATTTCTAGTTGAAGTTTCTTATCTTCCCTTTCTTTTTCTCTTTGCTCGCGAAGCATATCTTTTTCTTGTAGCTTCATAAGTTCATACTCAGCTGCTAATTCTAACTCTTCCTTTTTTAACTTGAGATATGCTGAACTTATTTGTATCTCATTCCGTGTGTAGAGCTTGTTTATTTGTTCAAAAATTCTATTTAAAGATTGAATTTTTCTATCCAGATTTGAAACATTGATTGAAGCCAAAAGGGTATCAGCTTCACCATTAAAGCCCCTAATCATTGCTTTAATTAATTGTTTTTGCATTGCTTTTCCTCTAGAAGCACTGTTGTTTAACATCATTGGTTGTATAATAATACCGGCATAATCAGATTTTATTAAATTTTTTTCACGTTGTCGAATTCTATCTAATGCTTCTTTATATTTTATAGAATCTGAAAATTTATATTTTCTTTTATACAATCCATATTCTATGTACTCTAACTCTTCGTTTGCTATTGCTATTTGTTGTTTTAACTCACTTAAAATTCTTTTCTTGTCGTTTATACTTGAATCTAATTGTTTTTCTCTGATATTAGTAATTAAATTACTGGATTTTTTTTCAACAATTATTGAATTATTATTTATATTTGTTGTTTTTGGCACTTTAGTATTCTCAAACTGATATTTAATTTTAAAAATTTCTGTTAATATCGATTGAACCTTTGTTTTTGAAGGAAAAATAATATACCAAAGGTATCCTAAAAGAGCAATTAATAATAAGCCGATAAAAAACTCTATCCAAGCTTGTTCAATAAAAAAACTACGAATAATTGATAGTAAAATTAGAATTAGTATTAATAAAAATATAGCAAATATTTTTCTTATTTTGTTCATTATTATTACTCCTAACTGAAATAATCTTTCGTTGTATATATTGTACAATTTCATTTAGAGACAGTCCATACACCCTTGTAAATAGAAAGTATCATAATTGCTACAAATTTATACGTAAATTAAGAGAAATAGAATGATTTACTGCACAAAAACTTAAATTAGTGTGAAAATAATTCTTAAAATCCTGCGGGTGGTGACACCCGTACCGGTTCGATTCCGGTCCTCGGCATCATTTAAACATTGATCTATCAGTGTTTCTTAGACTTCAGTTGTAGTAGCAACTGGGGTCTTTTTTTGACTACGTATTAATAAAAAACTCTTTAGTTTGGAAGTTTATCAATTATTAGTAGTATTAGTAGTATTAGTAGTCATTATGAATAATAATTCTTAGATGATTGCTCGCTAATTAAAAGCGCAGTGGTCGAATGGCCTCAAACTGCGTTTTAATGAGGTTAAAGATAAATTTGGTAAACTCAATCAAGTTATTGTTATTAAAATAAAAGCGCATTGGTTGAGTGGTCTCAATCAAGTCATTAAGACGCAGATTGAGACCACTCAACTGTGCGGGGGTAGGCCGACGAAGCGAAAATTATTCAATTTTCTACTTCTGGCCAACTCCCGTTATAATCATCAAAAAAATATTTATTTAATTAATATTTTGAACACAATGCCTTTCTTTCCGGGTATAATAGTGAGAGAATATAAATTGATAAAGGCATTTTTGAATGCCGTAAGGAGTGGGAATAAATTGATGAAACAAAAAAGTCTTACATTATGGATCACGCAAGTTGCTTTACTAACAACATTATGTGTGGTGGGGAGAATTTTCTTTGCATTCATACCGAATGTACAACCCGTTACAGCTATTATTGCAATTGTGACTATTTTATTAGGTTTCAAAGATGGCGTTATCATATCTTCTTTGACGATGCTAGTTTCAAATCTTATTTTGGGAATGGGGTCATGGGTAATATTACAAATTATAAGCTATCTTATCGTCGTTATTTTTGTCTATTTCAGTAATAGATTTTTAGAAAAAATGGTTAAAAGTGATTATATATTATTTGGTAGTCGAGCATTAGTTACGGGTATCGCTGGTATATTGTTTGGTTTTAGTATTTCGTGGTTGTGGACCTTTTTAATACAAGTAGAAAATTTTTGGGTTTATTATTTAAATGGATTACCTTTCGATTTTGCTCATTCAGCCGGAAATGTGGTGTTTTTCATCTTATTATTCCCATTATTGAATAAATTATTCCAACGATATGCAGTAAATTATCAAGGATCGAAAGCAAATTAACCAAATAATGACCGAAATATAAGAATTTAAGTCGTTCCTCTTTTCAAAGAGGAATTATTATTGTATAATGGTCAAAGAAAGTCAATGTTAAAGGAGGCGAGACTGTGACCCAACGAAATATGTCGGATATTATTGAAGCATATTTAAAAGCGTATTTAGAAAATCAAGAACATCTTGAAATTAAGCGAAGTGACATTGCTGATCGATTTGATTGTGTTCCTTCGCAAATAAATTATGTTATTAATACGCGTTTTACTCAAGAACATGGATACTTAGTGGAAAGTAAAAGAGGTGGCGGAGGTTATATCCGGATACTTAAAGTCCATTTGGTAGATGAAGTAGATGAAATCGATCAAATGATTGATTTAATTGGAAATCAGATAAGTCAGCGAAACGGTATCAATATCATCGAAACTTTAACTGAAAGAAAGATTATAACTCAAAGGGAAGCTGCTTTGATTTTGTCTGTAATTGAAAAAGCTGTTTTACAAACAATAACGGAGGAAGAACAAATAGCGAGAGCTCAATTATTAAAAACTTTTCTATACCAACTCCGTTATACATACGAATAAGAGGTGAATAAAAATGTTTGAAGAACTATTTACAGAAAGTGCACGACAAGCGATGATTTATGCGGCAGAACAAGCTTATTATATGCAACATCAAGCAGTCGGCACAGAACATATATTATTAGGTTTATCTCGTGAAGAAACTGGAATTGCTGGAAAAGCATTAAGAGAACATGGTGCAACTTTCAATGAATTGATTTTAGAATTAGAAGCCATTCATGGAAAATTTAGCCAACCACGACTCAATGCTGAAAGAGTTATACCTTATTCTCCACGTGCGAAAAAAGTTATTATGAATGCTTCCAATGATGCGAAACGATTGGGCGCACCAAAAGTTGGAACCGAGCATTTATTATTAGGTATTTTAAAAGAAGAAATTTTAGCAACGGTTTTACTAAGAAACATTGGTGTCGATTTCGATGAATTACGTAAGACAATTTATGAATTAATTGGCTTAGCTAGTCAAGACCCAACCAGTGGTGGTAACAATCGACGTAGAAGAAATCCTCGTAACAATAAAGAGGCACAAAAGACGTCTAAAACACCAACACTTGATTCAGTTTCTAGAGATTTAACTGAGCTAGCTAGACAAAATGAATTGGATCCGGTGATTGGCCGTGAAAAAGAGGTTCACCGAATTGTGCAAATTATCAGTCGTAGAACCAAAAACAATCCGGTCTTAGTTGGGGAACCAGGTGTCGGTAAAACAGCGATAGCAGAAGGATTAGCTCAAAGAATGATTCAAGGAGATGTTCCTCAAGACATCGCTAAGAAAAGTTTAATTATGTTAGATATGGGAGCATTAGTAGCAGGAACGAAATATCGCGGTGAATTTGAAGAGCGTATGAAAAAAATCATCGAAGAAATTGCTGAAGACGGTAATATTATTCTGTTCATTGACGAATTGCATACCTTAATCGGTGCCGGGGGAGCTGAAGGAGCAATTGACGCTTCCAATATATTAAAACCGGCTTTAGCTCGCGGAGAAATACAAGTAGTAGGCGCCACTACTTTAGACGAATACCAAAAATACATTGAAAAAGATGCCGCACTAGAAAGACGTTTCTCTAAAGTACAAATTGATGAGCCTAGTCAAGAGGAATCTATCTTAATTATTAATGGTCTAAAAGAAAAATATGAAGATCACCATAAAGTCGAAATTACTGACGAAGCAGTTGATGCCGCAGTAAAATTAAGTTCGCGCTATATGACAGCAAGACGCTTGCCGGATAAAGCGGTAGATTTAATTGATGAAGCTTCTGCACGTGTGCGTATTGATTCTGCGATTATGCCAAACAAAGTCACGACTGAAACAATTGAGCATCAGTTAGCAGAAATTGGCAATAAAAAAGAAGCCGCCATTCTAAATCGTGATTTTGAAGAAGCCGCAAATTTAAGAGAAAAAGAAGTGGCTCTAGAGGAGCAATTAGCGGAACTTGATAAAGCCAAGGACAAAGCAAAAACCGATTCAACTGTAACACAATTGAAAGTAACAGCGCAAGATGTGGCGCAAGTAGTTGCTTTAGCGACGGGAGTGCCAGTTCAACAAATGGAATCAAGCGAAAGCAAACGATTGATTAATCTAGAAGCTGAATTACATGAACGTGTAATTGGGCAAGATGAAGCGGTCAAAGCTGTTGCCAGAGCGATTCGTAGAGCCCGTAGTGGTTTGAAATCGCCAAAACGTCCAATTGGATCATTCCTATTTTTAGGCCCTACTGGTGTAGGAAAAACAGAATTAGCTAAAACCTTAGCGACAGCAATGTTTGGTAGCGAAGATAGTATGATTCGGGTTGATATGTCCGAATATATGGAAAAACATAGTGTCTCTCGTTTAGTAGGATCACCTCCAGGATATGTGGGGTATGAAGAAGCAGGGCAATTGACTGAAAAAATACGTCAAAAACCGTATAGCGTTATTTTATTAGATGAGGTCGAAAAAGCTCATCCAGATGTGTTTAATATTTTATTACAAGTATTTGATGATGGTCATTTAACAGATGGTAAAGGTCGAAAAGTAGACTTTAGAAACACTATTATTATTATGACTTCCAATTTAGGAGCAACAGCCTTAAGGGATGAAAAATCAGTTGGGTTTGGTGCAGTATCAGTAACACAAAACCATGAAGCGATGGAATCTAGAATACGTGAAGAATTAAAACGTGCATTCCGTCCAGAATTCTTAAACCGTATTGATGAGACTGTTGTCTTCCACTCATTAAGTAAGGAAAATATTCGCGAGATTGTTAAATTACATACTGCTGAAATTGTGAAACGTTTAGAAGAATTAGAAATTGAAGCCCGTGTAACGGATACCGCAGTCGATATTATTGCTGAAGCAGGGTTTGATCCAGAGTATGGTGCAAGACCAATTCGACGCGCTATTCAAAAACAAATTGAAGATGAATTAAGTGAACTACTATTAAGTGGTACAATTGCCTTAGGTGACAAAATCACGATTGGTGGTAGAAGTGGTTCGATAAATATTAATAACCGTAGTAAAGAGCAAAGTAAATAATCGAGTCATTCATTTAACAAATCAAGATAATCATTCGACAGTGACTCCCAAAAATGATAGCAATGACTCTCACTTTGGGAATCACTGATATGATAGTCTTTCATGCAATCAATATCAAAATATTTTTTATTTGCTTGCTACTGTCAGGATGCAATTTTACAAAAAATTAGCATCAAAAGGATAATAAATTTTATCGCAAAAAAAAGAGTTAGGACTACTCTGAACTGACCCCCTAAAGTTGGACCAAGAAAATCCAACTTTAGGGGGTCAGTTCACTCCAATAGGAATAGGTTCTAACTCTTTTTCTTTATTCATTTTTTGATATAACGCTATAAACGCTATTGATTAACTCTCAATACTTTTAATTAATAGTTCATTAAAAGCTTTTTGCGTATCTGATAATACCATTTCATTGTTAATAACTAAATTCAAGTAACCAACTGGTGGGTTTTTAATCGGAATTGCAACTAAATCATCACGATTTAGAGAGACCTTTTCCATTAAAAGTGCGACCCTCTCACCAGATGCAACAAGTGAAGTGAGGGTATTCATATCATTGCAGTAAAACACATTATCCAATGATAATTGATTCGTTGTGGTCCAATTTTGGAATAATTTTTCATGGATAGTACCGTTTGATAAAGAAACATAAGGTAAATTAACTAGTTCCATTAAGCTTAGTTCACGATATCTGGCTAAAGGATGGTTTTGTGAGACAAATAACTTTAGCGGGCTTTTCGCAATAGGAAAAGTATCAATCCACTGATTAGCAAATGTTGGTTGATCGTGAGCAATAATCGCGATTGAGAATTTTTGTTTTCTTAATGAATCAAATAATGCATCGGTTGTATTTTCTTCAATTAATTTTAAGCTTTGTAAATAATCATTGGCATTAGCTAAAAGTTGAGGTAAAAATAAATTTCCAATTGATGGAACTAAACCTAGCTGAATCGTATCAATCCCCACTGCTTTAATTTCTAGCTTCGTTTGGGCATATAAACCTAGCATATCGATAGTGCGTTGGTATAAGGTATGTCCAGTCGGTGTTAAATGGATATTTTTAGCTGATCGTTCTCTTTGAATTAAAGTGGTCTCAAATTCATCTTCTAATCTTTTTAAAGCAATCGAAATAGAAGGTTGAGACACAAAAAAATGTTCAGCTGTTTTAGTGAAACTCAAACTTTCAGCTAAATATTTGAAATATTCTAAGTCTCGTAAGTTCATAATAACCTCCAAAATATTCAGTGAGTATCAAAAAATTTAATGTTGAATTCATTCATTATTATAGCATAAAAGCCTATTATAAGCACTATTTAATAATTTATCGAACACTAGAATAATGTAATAAAAATATCAGGAACTCTAATCATTTCAAAGAAGCGACTAAGAGTTGTAATAAAAAAGGTACTAGGAAAGGCAGAGGAAGCAAATCATTAAATCAGGTAAATATTGTAATTGCATGCCTGTTTCTTTATAAAATTTTTGTAAACGATAAGTTAAAGTATTCCGATGAATAAAGAGTTTATCAGCAGTTTGGGACAAGTTTCCTTGATTTTCAAATAATGTTTCAATCAGAGAAGAATATTCCGTATTATTCATAATAACTTGTTTCAAAGGAGTCAATAGGGGTAAATCGCTGAGCGTTTTTTTGCCAATTTGTTTTAATAAGACGGGTGTAATTTGAGTTAATACTCCTAATAATTCCGTTTGAAAACTTTGTTCAACAATAGCAAGTTCTTCCTCATAACGCATGGGTAAGTTGACTGATAATTGATGGACTAAACCAATAACTGCTTGAGTTACTGTATCAAAATCAGCATCTAACGATTGAATAACACCAAGGAGTTGATCAAATGAGATTTCATCGTTGGGTTTGATTCTTAAAACAACACTATATCGACGCTCATTTTTAGTAAACCAATCAATAATCTGATGGTTTGATTCCTTTAGTGTATTAAACCAAAGTTCATCGTCAAAGTTTTCTGGTAATTTTCTGAAATTGATATGTAAAATTTGAAGATTTCCTGAAATAATTGGCATATTACTTGATTTTTTTTCCAGAAAGTTTTGCCAATGAGAGTTTCGAGTAATTGGAATAATGTCACCTTGATCACTGACAATGTTAAGTAACGATATTTCTTTATGAGATAAGGAAGAAAAAGGAATCGCCATTATTTGACTTTCAACGGTAATAATATGATGCGTCTGTCTCAAATCCTCAACATTTGTTGGATTAATCAGCGCTTCTGGAAAGAGCTGTATAATGGAATTTATCAAAATATCCTCTCCTTGAAAATTAGTTATTAATAGTGTACCATAAGTGCAGCTTGAAAGTATATTTTTAGAGAAAGAATGCAACAAAAAACAAGGATGTAATAAAAAATGTCGAATGGATCTTAGGCATATAAAATAATACAGAGTATGAAAATCCTGCTTATTAAACTCAATTTTTGTAATAGGCTTGAAGATAAGAGGAATCATGTTGGAAAAATTAAAGAGCCATCCTCATACTTGATGAGAATCACTGTATTTTACTTTTAACTATAGTGCTAGATGACTAACGAATGGTTTATATAAAGGCTATTTAAAAAGCAGGATGACTACCCGAAGCAAATATTATGTCAATTTTAACTATATACCATCTTTAATTTTATGCTAAAAGAATTATGGATAATCTTTATTAGCCTAAATAGATAATCATAAGGAGTCGCAAAGAAATGGAATTAACTGAAACACAACGGTTGAAACATGAAAAATTTATGCGAATAGCAATGATGGAAGCCTCATTAGCTGAAATGCAAGGAGAAGTACCCATCGGTGCCATCATAGTTGTAGATAACAAAGTCGTTGCTAAAGCATATAATTTAAGAGAAATTTCTAAACGGGCGATTGCACATGCTGAATTATTAGCCATCAACCAAGCTAATCAAATTTTAGAAAAATGGCGATTAGAAGATGCGACACTATATGTAACGTTAGAACCATGTGCCATGTGTGCAGGTGCCATTATATTGTCGCGAGTTAAAACAGTGGTCTATGGAGCCCATGATCCAAAAGCAGGCAGTGTAGGAAGTGTGCTCAATTTATTAGCAGAACCTCGTTTTAATCATCAACCAGAAGTTATTTCGGGAATACTAGCAGATGAATGTGGAGCAAAATTGACTGATTTTTTCAGAAACTTACGAAAAAAGAAAAAGTTATCCACAAAGAACAATAGTTATCCACAAATTTGTCAACATTTAACACATTAACTGTGGATAACTTTCTGTATTTTGTGGATAAACTAGCAACATTTACGAACAACAGTCAATGGTTGATGTTTATTAGCTCTTTTGGTGCAATTAAGATTAATTTATTACCAGATGCCACAAAAAATGAATCTTAATTTATATATCAACAAACACCATGAGCAATAAAAGTAACAGAGTTATCAGACATTTTATTATATAACATCTGTTTGACTACTTAAGAGATTTTCATAGACTGTTATGACCCCCCTTCCTTGATAAAATTTTAAAAAGAATGAAGATTACTAAGGGCAGATTTCCTCAAGGGTTTTAGGTGTGTGTAACCTTATGGGGATACTATCGAAAGCGATAATTATCTAATAATGAAAAAGATTGGAATTCTTAAAATAAATATGCTATAATAAAGAAAGGCAATAACGGATTCACGAATCGAGTCAGGACCGGAAGGTAGCAGCTATAAGTGATGAAGTTATGTGCCTTTTTTGTTTGTCTACAAAACTTATTATATCAACATTCTTGAATAAAAAATTCGTTTTGTGCGCAATTTGTGAGCATTTTGCAAGCATTTCAAATTCGAAATTCGGTAAAGAATAGATAGGAATAATGATACTAAAAGTATAAAGCGATGAAGTTGATTATGATTTTGATGGCTATTCCTAAACTATATAAGTAATTCTCGTATTCCTGATGCTCAATGGCGTACTTTAATGGTTTAATTTTAGCCACTTCAGAGTAGAATTTTCCTTTTAACGATAGTTAAAAAGAAACAATTAAATCCTAT
Source organism: Globicatella sp. HMSC072A10 (assembly GCF_001811625.1). Taxonomy (NCBI): domain Bacteria; kingdom Bacillati; phylum Bacillota; class Bacilli; order Lactobacillales; family Aerococcaceae; genus Globicatella; species Globicatella sp. HMSC072A10. The sequence goes on from NZ_KV805633.1 coordinate 29,852, forward strand.
CAATGTCGCTGTTGAATACTCTATGTATTCAAAATCTTAATTATTTGATAAAATAAACTTATATTATGTAGGGGATGAATATGGCAATTAATCAAGACTGGGTACAATTAACGGATAATTCTAAAAGACGTATTGCTCAAATTTTGGACGGAAGCATGTTAGTGGAGTTGGCGTTTGAACATCCAGTTGATGAAAATTCAACAATCGCGACTCATAAGCATTTTCATGAACAAATAACTTATATTAAAAAAGGAACATTCAAGTTTTTAATTATTCACGAAAATGGTGAACAAGAAGAAAGAATTGTCCATGAAGGTGACACATTAGCACTTCGATCTAATGTTGAACATGGATGCATTCCATTAGCAGAAAACTCAATTTTTATGGATTTTTTCAATCCAATCCGTGTCGATTTATTATAAACATTCAAGCAGTGATTTAATCAGTAGCATAATGGTTGAATCATTGATTTTTTGTTAATTTAAACTGTTATTGTGCGATTAATACCAACGCTATAAAACATAGTTCAAATCAATTGAATCGAAGAAATGATTAAGTTGTGGCTGGGCATAAACGTGATAAATTTAGTTAAGTAAAGGTTCGTAAATTAAAAGCGCAGTGTTTGAGTGGTCTCAATCTGCGTCTTAAAGACTTGTTTGAGACCTACTC
>NZ_KV805633.1:30620-62075 GCF_001811625.1 Globicatella sp. HMSC072A10
TGCGTCTTAAAGACTTGTTTGAGACCTACTCAACTGTGCCGGGGTGGACAGACGAAGCGAAAGTTATTTCACTTTCTACTTCTGGTCCACTCACGTTTTTTTTATTGTATTTTAATTGATAATCCGTTAAAATATATGTACGTACAAATTGTAGATGGAGAGATTAAGCGATGAATTTACCAAAATACCAGCAAATAGCTGAAATTTTAAGAGAAGAAATAATAAAGGGAACTTATGCTGTCGGCAATGTGATTCCCACCGAAGCTAAATTACAGGAACAATTTGATGTTAGCCGACATACAATCAGACAAGCACTCTCAATTTTAATCAATGAAGGTTATTTACGCTCGGAAAAAGGATCGGGAACCTACGTAAAGAATCGTTTGATTGAGTCGACTAATAACAATCCAACACGAAAAATTGGTGTCATCACTACCTATCTGTCTGATTATATCTTCCCAAATATTATTAGAGGGATTGAAGAGGTACTACGACAAAATAATTACAGCCTTGTTTTAGCAAGTACCGATAATGATATTGTCCAAGAAGAAATTTGTCTAAAACGTATGTTGGATGAGGAAGTAGCTGGCTTAATTGTCGAACCAACAAAGAGTAATTTGTTCAATCCTAATATTGCTTACTATTCCAAATTTAAAGAACTGGGTATCCCCATATTATTTATTAATGCTCATTATGAAACACTCGATTTACCGTATATTGCGATGGATGATAGAAAAGCTGCTCAAAAAGCAACTGAATTTTGGCTTAAACAAGGAATCACGAATATTGGTTTAATTACTAAGATTGATGATTTACAAGGAAAATTAAGAATGAAAGGATTTATTAAAGCTTTTGAAGAAGAAGGCGTTAGTTTTAGTAAAGAGGCCATTCATACTTATACAACTGAAACACTCGATACAGCATTGGCTAATATTGCCAACCAAATCTTAAATGATGAAACGACGACTCGAACTTTTGTTTGCTATAATGATAAGGTGGCTTTAAAATTACAACAATTAGTAGCATCAAAGAGCCCTATTTTAGGAAGTAAACTACAATTATCCAGTCACGATAATTCCATCCTTTCAGTGGTAGGCGGTTTTAGTAGTGTCCAACATATAAAAGATGAATTAGGACGAATAGCGGCTAATAAAATGATCGAATCAATTGAAAAAAATAAAGTCATTGAGACGGAAATATTTGTAGGTGAATTAGTTGAGAGATAACAGTGATGTTATCTCTTTTTTGTACAAACAAATAAAAATCACCATTGACATGTACGTACAAAATATTTATAATTTATATTGTAAGGGGATACATTGTGTTTAAGAGGTGATTAAATGGAAATAAAAGAAAAATTATTGATCGGACATACAAGTTTAGGAATTGAATTCGGTTCTACTAGAATTAAAGCAATCTTAATCGATGACCAACAAAAATTACTAGCCGATAGTTCTTATCAATGGGAAAACCAATTAGTAGATGGTTTTTGGACGTATAGTCAAGATACCATCATTGAAGGACTACAAACTTGCTTTACCCATTTAAAAGCAGCAGTAAAAGATCAATATGGAGTAACCTTAACGAAGATTGGACAAATCGGCATTAGCGCGATGATGCATGGTTATTTACCTTTCGATGCTGAAGGAAATCTGTTAGTACCGTTTAGAACTTGGCGCAATAATAATACAACAGAAGCTGCCAAATTATTAACGGATGAATTTCATTTTAATATACCGGAACGTTGGAGCATCGCTCATTTGTATCAAGCAGTTTTGGATTCAGAACCCCATCTTTATGAATTAGATTTTATGACGACTTTAGCCGGATACATCCACTGGTTGCTTTCAGATAGAAAAGTACTAGGAGTAGGAGATGCTTCTGGGATGTTTCCAATTGATTCGACAACTCAACAGTATGATAAAGAAAAATTGATGCAGTTTGATAAATTGATTGAGAGCAAAGTATTTCCATGGCAGATTGAAATGGTATTGCCTGAAGTACTCATTGCGGGTCAAGATGCAGGGCAACTAACACAAGCGGGCGCTTTGTTGCTGGATCCAGAGGGTGATTTAGAGCCAGGAAGTCGTCTATGCCCTCCGGAAGGTGATGCAGGAACCGGCATGGTTGCGACCAATAGTGTGAGTCCGAAAACAGGTAATGTTTCAGCAGGTACTTCTATTTTTGCTATGATTGTACTCGCACAACCCTTGAGTCATATATATCCTGAGATTGATATGGTTACCACTCCAAGCGGAGATGATGTGGCAATGGTACATGCTAATAACTGTACCTCGGATATTAATGCTTGGGTAAATCTCTTCTATGAGTTTGCTCAAAAGGCGGGGAGTCCATTATCTCTTGATCAAACGTATACACTATTATTTAATCAAGCATTAGAAGGTGACCCAAACTGTGGTCAATTATTAAACTATGGACTGTTCTCAGGAGAAAATATTATCCAAATTGAAGAAGGTCGACCATTACTGGTCCGTCAACCTAACAGTCAATTTAACTTAGCGAATTTATTTAAATCTCAAATACTATCAGCTTTTAGTACACTGGCCATTGGGATGGAATTATTAACCCAAAATGAACAAATCGAGATTGATCAATTACTAGGTCATGGTGGTATCTTTACTACCCCTAAAGTGGCGCAAACTATTTTAGCTAATATTTTAAATATTCCCGTCACGGTTACAACAACTTCAAATGAAGGTGGTGCCTGGGGAATGGCGTTATTAGCCGATTATTTAAACCATGCTGATTTAGCTTTAAATGAGTATTTAGAAACAATTGTCTTTAAGGAAATAGAAAATGTTACCGTTCAGCCTGAAGGAGAAGAAGTCAAGAACGCAAAAGCCTATTTATCAAGTTATAAATTAGGATTACCAATCGAAAAAGCAGCCATTAGTTATTTTAAATCTTGAGGAGAATCAAATGTTAGAAGAATTAAAAAGAATCGTTTATGAAGAGAATTTAGAATTACCAAAAAGAGGCTTAATTAAATATACATGGGGGAATGTTAGTCAAGCCGACCATGAGCAAAAATTATTTGTCATTAAGCCTTCAGGAGTAGATTATGATGTGATGACACCAGAGGATATGGTTGTTTGTGATTTTGATGGAAATATCGTTGAAGGAACAAATCGACCTTCTTCTGATATGTTGACACATGCGGCCTTGTATCGTCATTATCCAGATATCGGAGGAGTTGTGCATACACATTCACCTTGGGCTGTCGTTTGGTCACAAGCAGGAAAAGATGTCTCATGCTTTGGTACCACTCATGCGGATACTTTTTATGGAACAGTCCCTTGTGCTCGTTATTTAACCTCAGAAGAAGTCGAAGCAGGTTATGAAGCCAATACAGGTGAAGTGATTGTTGAGACACTTACTGAACGTAAGATTCAACCCTTGGCAGTCCCCGGTATCTTATTAAAAGGGCATGGACCTTTTACATGGGGCAAAGATGCCAAAGATGCTGTGATGCATGCGGTTGTTTTAGAGGAAGTTTGTAAAATGAACTTTTATACAATGCAATTGAATTCTGATGCCCCAGAATTACCGAACTATATATTGGAAAAACATTATCAAAGAAAGCATGGAAAAGATGCCTACTATGGGCAAAAATAATGAAAGAGGGATGTAGATGTTAGAAGTATCAAATAAACAGTTTTGGTTAGTAGTAGGGTCACAACACTTATATGGACCAGAGGCATTAGAAGAGGTAAGAAAAGATGCCCGTACTATTGTTGATCACTTAAATAAAGAAGGTAATTTACCTTATCCTGTGGTTTTTCAAGAAGAATTAGCAGTGTCTGCTGATGTCATTACAAAATTAATGAAAGAAATTAATTATCGTGATGAAGTAGCTGGTGTCATTACTTGGATGCATACTTTCTCACCAGCAAAAATGTGGATTCGTGGAACTAAATTATTACAAAAACCATTATTACATTTAGCAACTCAATTTAATGAATCAATTCCATGGTCTACTATTGACATGGATTTTATGAACCTCAATCAATCAGCCCATGGCGATCGCGAGTATGGTTTTATTAATGCTCGTTTGCAAAAAAATAATGAAATCGTAGTCGGATATTGGAAAAATACAGAGGTTCAACAAAAAATTGCCCGTTGGATGGATTTAGCAGTAGCTTATGGTGAAAGTTTTAATTTAAAAGTGGCTCGTTTTGGTGATAACATGCGTAATGTTGGGGTAACTGAAGGAGATAAAGTGGAAGCCCAAATTCAATTAGGCTGGACTGTCGATTATTATGGAATCGGTGATTTGGTTGCCGTGGTGGAGAAGGTGACTGATGAAGAAGTCGATCAATTATTTGCTGAATATGAAAAGCTCTATGATTTTGATTATGCTGATTACGAAAAAGAGGTCTGGGAAAAACATGTTAAGACCCAAGCGCGTTATGAAATTGCCTTAAAACGTTTCTTAGATGAAGGTGGTTATACAGCATTTACTAGTAATTTTGAAGATCTATGGGGAATGGAACAATTACCAGGCTTAGCGGTTCAACGCTTAATGGCTCAAGGGTATGGTTTTGCGGGAGAAGGCGATTGGAAAACTGCCGCTTTAGATCGTTTCATGAAAGTAATGTCTCACAATACAGCTACAGGCTTCATGGAAGATTATACCTATGAATTAGCCGAAGGGAAGGAAGCTATTTTACAATCTCATATGCTAGAAGTCGATCCAAGCTTAGCAGTCAACAAGCCAAAAATATTAGTCGCACCGCTTGGCATTGGTGGGAAAGAAGATCCGGCCAGACTTGTATTTGACGGCAAAGCTGGTAATGGGGTTGTAGCTTCAATTGCCGATTTTGGGACACACTATAAATTATTAATCAATGAAGTTAAAGCCTTTACACCGGAAGAACCGGCACCTAAATTACCAGTCGCACGTGTGATGTGGGAAGTATTACCAAGCTTTAAGGAAGGTGTACACGCTTGGATTGAAGCAGGTGGAGGCCACCATACCGTTGTTTCATTAACTTTAACAACAGATCAATTAGTAGCATGGGCTAAGTTAGTTGGCTTGGAGTATGTGGTGATAAGATAGGGTTTTAATTATTAATTAGGCAGGCTATTTGTATCCGTTTGGAGAAATAGCCTATTATTTATCCTATTCTTTGTGAATTTTTTATATAACTATTGACATAAATTTATTGTTATTCTACAATATACTCATAAGTTAGTTTGTAGTACAAACTAACTAAAGATTTACGCAGTACTTATTGAGAGGAGTCAACAATGACTAATTATGATGATAAAAGCTACTTGGAAAAAGTAGATAAATGGTGGAGAGCAGCGAACTATATCTCTGTGGCACAGATGTATTTAAAAGATAATCCTTTATTACGTAAAGAGTTATCAAGTGAAGATGTAAAATTAACGCCAATTGGACACTGGGGGACTATTTCAGGTCAAAATTTTATTTATGCTCATTTGAATCGTGTAATTAACAAGTATGATTTAGATATGTTCTATATTGAAGGACCTGGACACGGTGGACAGGTGATGGTTTCAAATTCATTTATTGATGGATCGTATTCAGAACTATATCCAGAAATCACACCAGATGAAGCTGGCTTAAAACAATTATGTAAAATTTTCTCTTTTCCTGGAGGAATTGCTTCACATGCTGCGCCAGAAACGCCAGGGTCAATTCATGAAGGGGGAGAATTAGGTTATTCGCTTTCTCATGCTACCGGTGCGATTTTAGATAATCCAAATTTAATTGCAGCAACAGTGGTTGGAGATGGGGAAGCTGAGACAGGACCACTAGCAGCTGGATGGTTCTCAAATACATTTATCAACCCTGTGAATGACGGTGCTGTTTTACCCATTTTATATTTAAATGGTGGAAAAATTCATAATCCAACTATTTTAGAACGTAAAACTAATGAAGAATTAATGGATATGTTCAATGGATTGGGCTGGACCCCTATTTTTGTAGGTGGAACAGATCCTGAAGTGGTTCATCCGCAAATGGCCAAAAAATTAGATGAAGCAATTGAATTAATTAAAAATATTCAAACAGAAGCAAGAAAACAACCAGCGGAAGTAGCAACGCAAGCAAAATGGCCAGTACTTATTGTAAGAATCCCTAAAGGATGGACGGGGCCAAAAGAATGGAATGGTGAACCAATTGAAGGAGGTTTTAGAGCCCATCAAGTTCCAATTCCAGTTACAGGTAAAGATATGACGACTGCTCCATATTTGGTGGAATGGTTAGAATCTTATAAGCCTGAAGAATTATTCGATGAAAAAGGATATATTAAAGCAGAAATTCGTGCTCTTTCACCGAAAGGCCATCGTAGAATGTCAATGAATCCTGTAACGAATGCAGGAATCGTTGAAAAGATGAACACAGCCGATTGGAGACAACATGCGTTAGACATACGACAACCTGGTGAAATAATCGCACAAGATATGATTGAGTTAGGTAAATATGCGGCTGATTTAATAAAAGAAAATCCAAAAAACTTCCGTATCTTTGGACCAGATGAAACAAAATCTAATCGTCTACAACATGTATTTGATGCGACAAACCGCCAATGGTTAGGACGTGTGAATAAAGAATATGATGAATGGATTTCACCAGTTGGTCGTGTCATTGACTCACAATTATCCGAACACCAAGCAGAAGGATTCTTAGAAGGTTATGTCTTAACTGGACGTCATGGATTCTTTGCTTCATATGAATCATTCTTACGAGTAGTCGATTCAATGATTACCCAACATTTTAAATGGTTACGTAAGTCTAAAACACATGCACCATGGCGTAAAAATTATCCATCATTAAACTTGATTGCGACATCGACAGTATTTCAACAAGATCATAATGGTTATACACACCAAGATCCAGGTTTATTGACACATTTAGCTGAAAAAACACCTGAATTTATTCGTGAATATTTACCAGCGGATACCAATAGTTTATTAGCTGTAATGGATAAAGCTTTGCAAGACGAAGATAAAATTAATTTAATTGTTTCTTCAAAACATCCACGTCCGCAATTCTACTCAGCTGATGAAGCGCAAGAATTGGTAGAAAAAGGCTATAAAGTAATTGATTGGGCATCTACAGATAATGGGGAAACTCCAGATGTAGTCATTGCAGCGGCCGGTACGGAGCCAAATTTAGAAGCACTCGCAGCAATATCAATATTGAACAAAGCGTTCCCTGAAATGAAGATTCGCTTTATAAATATAGTCGATATATTAAAATTACGACATCCAGATGTTGATGCTAGAGGATTGACTGACGATGAGTTCAATAATCTATTTACCACTGATAAGCCGATTATCTTTGCTTTCCATGGTTATGAAGGTATGATTCGCGATATGTTCTTTAAACGTCAAAATCATCATATTTCAATCCACGGTTACCGTGAAAATGGGGATATTACCACACCATTTGATATGCGTGTATTATCAGAACTCGATCGTTTCCATTTAGCAAAAGATGCAGCTGAGGCTGTTTATGGTGATGCGGCAGGAGCGTTTAAAGAAAAAATGTTAGATACTGTTGCCTATCATACAGATTATATCCGTGAACATGGAAGTGATATTCCGGAAGTTTTAGATTGGAAATGGGAATCATTAACCAAATAAGGCTTTAATTTATTCTGTATCATGCATACGCCCTTTAGGTAATAATTGTTTACCTAAGGGGCTTGTTTATTTGGCTCAATGTCGAATTGGATGATTTAATGAATATTTGTCAATCCCCCTTGCCAATGATGGATTAATTTATTTCAAATAGCGATTTAACCGACTACGACTGATGTTTAATGCTTGTAAAGTTTTTTCTTTATTATTGCCAAATTCTTTTAATTTTGTTTGAATAATTTCTTGAATGTATTCATCTAGTTTAAGATTGTTGGTCACTGTTGCATCCTTGAGAAACGATTTTTTAAATTGATTCATTTGGACAATTTTGAGACTTTCTTTTACGCGATTTGTGGTCACACGAATTTCTTCATTTGAAGCAACAATCCATTTAATGACTGCTTCAAGCTGAGCAAAATTTAAGTGCCAATGATAAGATTCAAGCAGTTCAAGTGCAGGCTGATCATAATGAAAGATGGTTTTATCCATTATCAGACAATAATGATGCGTCATCAAGCGGATCATTACCTCAAAATCAACATACTCATTTAGATTGAGCATTCGTATGGGAAAAGATTGATAATAAATTGAATTTCGTACAACGGTATTTGACTCCTCAGTTTCATAAAGGTAAACACAATACGAAAGTTCATTTTGTAAGTTATTATTGACAACTTGTATTAATTTATCTTGGTCAAATTCGGACAGAAACTCAGTATGTTGAAAAATATAACGAGAATTGTATTGTGATAGCAAAATTGGAGCGAGGATCCACCAGTTTGAATCAAGTCGACGGCAATCAACTAGATAATAATTCTGAATGGTTAAATTATTGTGTTGACTGATTACTATCCCCATCAAGCTTTTTAAGGTATTCACATTACCATAGACAAAGAATGAGGAATAGTTCGAAGCAATTTTACTAAACTTTATATTATCTAAATATTTATTTAACACAGGTCGAAGGTAGTTATTTGGCAATAAGTCATTAAGTTTTGTTAGAGAATGAAGCGTTACTGCAGGATCTACGAGTTCAACAATATTTTGCTTTTTCTTTTTAGAATAAAGATGGTAAATTTCATTTTCAAAAACAAATTTATCTTCCTCTGTTTCATAATTTTGATTGGTTAAATCTAATATGGAAGGAGAAATAGGTAATTTAAAATGTAATGTTTCGTGTTCGAATAATAATTGTTGTTGATCATCATAAATTAAATAGTCAATTTGATTCTTAGTAAGTAAATACTTTAACAGTGAATTATAAAATTTTATTTTTTTAATAGGTAACATGACTTCAATGATATGTTTTATTAGACGATTGATGGTTTCGCTAGAGATCAGATAAGTTAAAGTTTCATAAGCAGTTAAGCGAGTAATTGGATATAAATAGGAATCAGTAATCAGTGTAAAATATTCTTTCTCGGATAATTTATTTAATTCATCCGTCAAATGATCCCACGAATGAATCGCAATGATGGGTATTGTGACATCGAGGGAGTCAACAACTTGTTTAGTTTCTTTATAAAGAGAATCAGTGGTATAAATAATCGTTTGATGCAAATTATGTTGACCTAACTTTATAGTCCTTAAGATATCCGTTGTATTTTCGCGTAAATAATAGGTTGGTAAGCCGGTTTCCTCAGCAATCGGTTGGTTAAAAATACCGTGAACTAGAAGGGCATCAAATTGATCGCGTGTACTTATTAAAAAGTTTTTTAAATTTTGATAACTCAAATTCTTTATTAGATAGTTAATTTCAGGAAAATCATGCATGACTTGTTGAATTTTAGTGATAATGGTTGAATCGCTACAAATAATTAAAAGATTAATTTTCATATTATACACCACCTGTTCGTTTTGAACAGATTATAGCATTTAAAGATGACGAAACAGGTTCATTTTTACAAAAATAAATTTAATTTTTGTAAACGTCAAAAAAGCTATTCAAAAAGAACCGATAATAGTCGTATTAAGTTGAAAATGCATCAGATATTAAAAAAAGATGAATAACAACACATTTATTTTTAATGATGTTTATATTAAGAATAAAAAATAATTTATAAAAAGTATTGACAATAACATTTGAAAACGTTACAATTTATTTAGTTAGTTTATTGGACAAACAAACCTAAAAAGAAGAGGAGAATGAAAAATGAGTTATTTCCCAGAGATTAGTCAAATTAAATACGAAGGCAAAGAAACCAATAATTTATTTGCTTTCCGTCACTATAACCCAGAAGAAGTGGTTTTAGGTAAAACAATGAAAGAGCACTTACGTTTTGCGGTTGCTTATTGGCATACCATGACCCAAGACGGTAGCGATCCATTTGGTAACCCGGTTAATGAACGTACTTGGTTTGGTGAAACACCAATGGATACAGCGCGTAATCGTGTAGAGGCTTTCTTTGAAATCTTAACAAAATTAGGGGTAGAATATTTCTGTTTCCACGATGTGGACATTGCACCAGAAGGTGATTCATTAGAAGAATTCTTCCAAAATTTAGATGAAATTACCGATTTAATTAAAGAGAAAATGGATGAAACAGGTATTAAATTATTATGGAATACCGCTAATATGTTCTCTCATCCACGCTATAACAATGGTGCAGCATCATCTAATAATGCAGATGTATTTGCTTATGCGGCAGCCCAAGTGAAAAAAGGCTTAGACATCAGTAAAAAATTAGGTGGCGAAAACTATGTATTCTGGGGTGGTCGTGAAGGCTACGAGTCATTATTAAATACTGATATGGCATTAGAACAAGATAATATTGCGCGTTTATTCAAAATGGCGATTGCTTATGGCGAAAAAATTGGTCATAAACCACAATTCTTAATTGAACCAAAACCAAAAGAACCATCAAAACATCAATATGACTTTGATGCAGCAACTACTATGGCCTTTATTCAAAAATATGGTTTAGAAGGAGACTTCAAATTAAACTTAGAAGCTAACCACGCGACATTAGCAGGTCATACTTTTGAACATGAATTAAATGTTGCACGTAATTATCAAGCATTAGGATCAATTGATGCCAACCAAGGTGATTTATTATTAGGCTGGGATACAGATGAATTCCCAACAAATGTGTATGATACGGCCTTTACCATGTATGAGATCCTAGAAAATGGTGGTATTGCACCGGGTGGTATTAACTTTGATGCGAAAGTAAGACGATCATCACATAAAATGGAAGACTTATTATTAGCGCATATTGCCGGAATGGATACCTATGCACGTGGCTTAAAAGCGGCAGCGAAATTAAAAGAAACACGTTACTTAGATGAATTACGTGAAAACCGCTATGCAAGTTATACTGAAGGAATTGGTAAACGCATTGTAGATGGAGCAGAAGATTTAGAAAGCTTAACCGCTTATGCTTTAGAAAATCAAGATATTCATTTAGAATCAAGTCATTTAGAAGTTGTGAAGTCTCGTTTAAACGATTTATTGTTCTAATTTAGCTGTAAAGGAGTGGAGTGATGGAAAAATGTCAAATTTAAAAAAAGAACTAAAAAGAGACTGGCCAATATATACGATGCTTATAGTACCATTTATTTTCTTAATTGTATTCAGATATTTGCCAATGTTTGGGAATGTGATAGCGTTTAGAAAATTTGTCCCAGGAGGGAGTATTTTCGGAGAAGAGTGGGTAGGTACTCACTATATAAAAATGTTTATTAAAGACGCGACATTTTGGAGAGTTTTTAAAAATACTTTAACGTTAGGTATAATAACTCTAATTTTCACATTTCCACTACCAATTATTTTCGCTTTAATGTTGAATGAAGTTGCTAGTAAAAAATTCAAAAAATTTATTCAAACAGCCTCATATTTACCACATTTTCTTTCGACGGTAATAGTAGCAGGTATTTTATTAGAATTATTAGCAACAAACGGTTCAGTCAATAATTTTGTAGAGCTTATTACAGGGCAACGCATTAATTTTATTCAAGATCCAAAATGGTTTAGAACAATTTATGTAGGTTCTGAGATTTGGCAAAGAACGGGGTACGGCGCAATCCTATATTTAGCTGCCTTAACTAATATTGATGAAAGTTTATATGAAGCAGCAAAAATGGATGGAGCTAACAGATGGAAACAAACCTTATATGTTACTCTACCTGGAATTCTGCCTACCATTGTAACTGTATTTATATTAAATGTCGGAAGTTTTATGGCAGTTGGATTTGAAAAAATATTATTAATTTATAATCCGCTTACTTATTCAACAGGTGATGTTATCTCTACTTATTTATATCGCGTTGGTTTACAATCTAATAATTTCAGTTATGCAACAGCTATTGGACTTTTTGAGTCATTAATTGGCTTGACTTTAGTTTTAAGTTCTAATGCCTTATCTAGAAAACTAGTAAAACGTAGTTTATGGTAGGAGGAAAAAAATGAAAGAAAGTAAACAATATAAGATTTTTAAATACTTTAATAATATACTTTTACTTTTGATTGTGTTTTTAACATTGTATCCAGTATTAAATATTGTTGCAAAATCCTTTAGCTCAGAAGGGTATATAAATTCAGGACAGGTGGGTATTTTTCCTAAAGGATTTAATTTAACGACATATAAATTAATTATTTCCGATAAATGGTTTTGGCTAAACTATAAAAATACAGTTGTTTATACAGTAGTAGGAACCTTTATCTCTCTGGTTCTAACGACTTTACTGGCATATGGTTTATCAAAACCTAATTTGAGATTTAGAGGAATTCTTATTGGAATTGCAGTTTTCACTATGTTCTTTGGAGGAGGTCTCGTACCAAATTATGTATTAATACGTGAGTTAGGATTAATGAATACAATGTGGGCCGTTGTACTTCCCGGAGCAATAAGTATATATAATATGCTTATAATGAAATCTTTCTTTGAAGGAATTCCCAAGGAGTTAGAAGAAGCTGCCTCAATTGATGGTTTAGGTCAATTTAGAATTCTTTGGAATATAATTCTTCCGTTGAGTAAACCTATTATTGCGACTATGGTCTTATTTTATGCGGTATCATATTGGAATTCTTGGTTCTCTGCATTTTTATATTTTGATAAAAAGGAATTGTTTCCCGTGACGTTATACCTTAGAAATCTTATTAAAGGAGCAACTGGTGCGATGGATGCTGGTGCGTCCAATGCGGATAGTCTTTCTCAGATTAATGCTAATATTAAATCTGTAACTATGGTACTAACTATTCTTCCAATTGTTACAATTTATCCTTTTGTACAGAAATATTTTGTTAGTGGAATTATGTTGGGATCAGTAAAACAATAAAGAAGAAAGGAGTATATTTAAGAATAAGATTGATCTCATTTGTAAAAAAATTTAGGAGGATTTTTATGAAAAAAATATTTAAAAAAGTATTAGTAAGTGCTAGCTCGATAATGATTGCTAGTTCAATGTTTTTAACGTCCAATGCTGGTATAAATGCACAAGAGTTATCGATGACAGGTGCTATGGAAAATTATACGGCAGAAGATCAATTTAAAGCGACTGAACCCGTTACATTTTCTTTTCTTTATCGAGACCATCCAAATTATCCATTAAATACAGAATGGCTTTTCTTCACTAAGTTAGAGGAAATGACCAATGTAAAATTAGATTTAACTATTGCTCCAATGTCTGATTATGAACAACGACGTAGTTTATTGATAAGTGCTGGAGATGCACCGATGATTATTGGTAATACTTATGCGGGAATGGAAACACCTTTTGTTAGTTCTGGAGCGATTTTACCGATTAGTGATTATTTAGATTATTTGCCTCATTTTACCAAACGTATTGAAGAGTGGGGATTACAAGAAGAAATTGATGCACTTAGACAATTAGATGGGAAATTTTATATTTTACCGGGCTTACATGAGTCAATTAAGCATGACTATACTTTGGCATTAAGAACAGATATTTTAGAAGAATTAGGTTTGGAAGAACCAAAAACATGGGAAGAAGTACACCAAACATTAACTAAAATTAAAGAAGCTTACCCTGATTCATATCCTTTATCTGATAGATTTAAAGGTAATTCTTTATTAAATTATATGGCTAGCTCTTATGAGACAGTGGCCGGATGGGGATTTGGTCAAGGTGTGGTATTTAATAAAGAAGAGGATAAATTTGAATACGCACCGACAACTCAAAACTACCGTGATATGCTACAAGTACTTTCAAGTATGATGAAAGATGGGTTAATTGATCCGGAATCATTTACACAAGAAGATGATCAAGCTATTCAAAAACTAGCTAATGAAAAGAGTTTTGCTATTTCGACCAACTCACAAAATCTGTTTGAATACCGTAGTGCATTAGATGCAACGGTAGGTGAAGGAAATTATGAAATAAAAAAAATTATGAATCCATCATCTCCTTATGGTGATCAGGTTGGAGGAACTCGCTTAGAAAATGGGATTATGATTTCCGCTAAAGCAGTTGAATCACCAAATTTTGTTGCGCTATTACAATTTGTAGATTGGTTATATTACTCAGATGAAGGGCAAGAATTCGCACGTTGGGGTGTAGAAGGTGTAACTTATAATAAGGATGAAAATGGCAAACGCACTTTATCAGAAAATGTAGACTGGGCTGGATTAAATCCTAAAGGAGAAGAACAACTGAATGCTGACTATGGATTCTCCAATGGTGTATTTACATATGGTGGTAAAGCTGAGTTAATTCAATCGGTAATGGTAGAAGAAGAGATTGAATTTCAAAAATTAATGAATGAAAATAAAACGCTTCCTGATATTGCTCCAGCATGGCCGTTAGAAGAATCGGTAAGAGAACAATTTACATTATTGGCGACACCATTAAAAGATGCTACTGACCAAGCAACACTACAATTTATATTAGGAAATCGTTCGTTGGAAGACTATGAAATGTTTATTGAGGAACTGAAAGGTTTAGGTTTAGATCAATATATGGAAATGGTTAATACTGCTTATCAAAATGCAAAGAATGTTGAATAATAATTAACTGATTGATAGTAAGCCGTCTTCGGGTGGGAAGACGGCTTATTTTGTAGAAGAAAGAGAGGTGAATAAAAGTGAATGGAAATTGGGAGCAAAATAAAATTAATAAAGTTAGTAATTTTATTTTTAAAAATATTTGGCCAATTCTTATTAGTTTTCTTTTTAGTTTACCTGTAGTTTTCTGTTCTATAATAATACCCTTTGAAATATTGAAAATACTTATCTTTGCTTTTTTAGGACCTGTAATCTATGGCTTAAAAAAATACTACTATAAAATGTCTGATGATACTGAATTAATCGATTTTTTTAATGCAGTAAAAAAATTTTTTTTAAGAGGATTTATTGTATCCTTGATATACTTGTTACTTGTATGTTTATTTCTATTCAATATTAATTACTATAGTCAGATGAATATTTATTATGTGTCAAATTTATTTGTTGTTTTGACATTTATTTCATTATTATTTTACATTTATTTTTTAATGATTGATGTCCATTTTTCTTTTAGGATGTTAGATATCTTTAGGTTAATAATATATTATTTATTTTCTTTTATTAGAAATACTATAAGCACTGTTCTATTACTTTTTATAATGTTATATATGATTGTTAAAATTCCAGATACGATGATGTTCTTAGTTGTTTTTTTGATTTTTGTTTTTATCTTTTATATAAATAAAAATATTATTTTTGATATTCAAAATAAATTTATAAAGGAGAAGTAACATGGGAAAAATTTTTTTTGGTGGAGATTACAATCCACAACAATGGCCAGAATCAGTTTGGAATGACGATATGGTATTGTTTGAAGAAGCAAATATTGACACAGTTACAGTAGGAGTATTTATGTGGGGAAGACTACAATCTGATGAATATACCTATGACTTTAGTATGCTAGATAGAATAATGAAAAGATTAAAAAATGAAAATAAAAATGTTATCCTTGCCACAGCTACCGCAGCTCATCCAGCATGGTTAGCAAGAAAATATCCAGATGTTACTCGGGTTGATTTTCTAGGAAGAAAACATACTTTTGGGCAACGTCATAATTCAAACCCAAATAGTAAAAATTATCAACATTATGCTAAAATCTTGGTAAGAAAAATAGCTGATCGTTACAAAGATTATGAAAATATTGTTGCTTGGCATATAAATAATGAATATGGGGGATTTGATTATAGTGAAGAAAGTTTAATTGAATTTAGATTATGGTTAAAAAAGAAATATCAAAGTATAGAACTGTTAAATGAAAAGTGGAATACTGATTTTTGGTCTCATAATTATTATAGTTGGGATGATATCGTTTTTCCTAATGCTCTTTCAGAGCACTATGGTGATAATCCTAATATTACTGCTTATCAGTCACTGACATTGGATTATATGCGATTTAATTCTGATAGTCTTTTAAACAATTTTTTAATGGAAAAAGAAATAATTAAGGAAATTACCCCTCATATACCTGTTACAACGAATTTAATGGGGATGTATAAACCTTTAGATTATTTTAAGTGGGGAAAAGAAATGGATATTGTTTCTTGGGACAATTATCCACCTAATATGCAATCCCAATCACGAATGGCTTTAACTCATGACCTGATGCGTGGTATAAATGGAGGGAAACAGTTTTGGTTAATGGAGCAAACACCTTCCATGACAGCCTGTAGAGGATCAAACCCTGTTAAACCACCTGGGGTAATGCGATTGTGGTCTTATCAAGCTTTAGCACATGGTTCAAATACGGTTTTATTTTTCCAAATGAGGCAGAATCGCAACCAGTCTGAGAAGTATCATGGCGCCATTATAGATCATTCTGGAAGAAATGATACAAGAACCTTTAAAGAAGTCGTTAAATTAGGGCATGAACTTGAAAAATTTGAACCGACATTTCTAAAATCTAACAAAGATTCAAAAGTAGCTATTATATTTGATTGGGATAGTTGGTGGGCTGTTGAAATGTCTGATGGACCCACACGATACCTTGATTATCAACAAGAGATGGTAAAAATATACAATCAATTTTTCGAAAGAAATATATCGATTGATGTTATTAGTAAAGATGATAATTTTTCAAAATATGAATTAATTATCGCACCATATTTGCATATGGTTCCTCAAACGTATCAAGAAAAATTTGAAAAATATGTTGAGTCTGGAGGAAATTTAGTTTTGACGTGCCTTTCTGGAATTGTCGATGAATATGATAATGCTTATATGGATATTAAGCCTGGAATATTTAAAAATTTAGCAGGAATAAGAATTGATGAAACGGATTCTCAAGAACTTGATATAGTGAATCGAATAATTACAAACGATAATCAAGATATTGGTCAATGTTCTATGATATTTGACATTATTCAGCTAGATGGAGCAATGCCAATTTATTACTATGGTGATAATTTCTATAAAAATACTCCCGTAGTTACAAAAAATAAATATCAAGATGGTTTTTGTTGGTATGTCGGCAGTGTATTAGATGACTTTACATGGGACGCAACAATGACTATGGTACTTAAGGAATGTAATATTTCTCATATTGAGACACCAAAAAACGTAGAAGTTTCGATTAGATATTTCGAAGAAAATAGTTGGGTCTTTGTGATGAATCATAACCAATATGAAACAGAGATCGTCAGTTTATGGACAGGTGTAGATATTTTATCAGGTAGGACTTTTAAAAAAGGAGATGTGCTGAAAATTAAAGCTTCTGATTTGGTAATTATTAAGGAATAATCATAAATTATAAGGAGGATAAAATGTTAAAGGATAAATACAAAGGATATTTTGATATTGGGTGTTCGGTAAATGAGGAGTCTTTATCAAAAAATTATGATTTTATTCATCGACATTATAATTCGATTACATTAGAAAATGAAATGAAAATTGAAAGGATTCTTCCAGAAGAAGGTATTTATCAATTTAGTTTTCCGGATAAGGTTGTCGAATATGTTAATAAGTATTCGATGCGTTTACGTGGACATACTTTAGTATGGCATAATCAGAATCCCGACTGGTTATTTAAAAACGGTAATAAATTAGTTACAAAAGAAGTACTTCAAGATAGAATGAAAGAATATTTTAAAGCCATTATGAATCATTTTGCAAGTTCAGTCTATGCTTGGGATGTGGTGAATGAAGCAGTTGAAGATAAATCAGGAAAATTATTACGAGCTAGTCCATGGTTAGAAGTGTTAGGTGAAAATTTTATCTACGACGCCTTTGTTTTAGCTCACGAAATTCAGCCAGATGCACAACTATATTATAACGATTACAATGAGACTGATCCAATGAAACGTGAAAAAATATATCAACTAGTTAAAAGTTTAAAAAAAAAAGGAGCTCCTATCCATGGGATTGGGATGCAGGGGCATTGGAATTTATATGGCCCCTCGATTGATGAAATACGAAGAACGATTGAATTATATGCTTCATTAGATGTACGTCTCCAAGTTACAGAGTTGGATATGTCAGTTTATGCCTACACTGATCGTCGTACAGACTTAAAACAGTTAGATAAAAGATTATCCACTTTACAAGCTGACCGCTATGAAAAAATTTTTGAACTGTTTCGTGAGTATCAAGATGTCATTGACGCAGTAACATTTTGGGCAGTAACAGATGATTACACTTGGTTGGATAATTTTCCGGTCTTTGGTAGGAAAAATTGGCCGACAGTTTTTGACGAAAAAGCACAACCAAAAGAGTCTTATCATCGCATTATGAATTTTTAAATCATTATTGGAGGTAGAATAATGGATAAAGCATGGCTAAATAAGAAAGTTTCAAAATTTAAAGGTTATTATTTAGAGATTGTGGATGAGATTACAAAACAAATTGAAAGAGAAATTGAATATCTTTTCGATAACTGCAAAAAGAATCCTACTCAAGACAAACAATGTATAATTTTTAAGATTGACACTAGTATTGATTTAGGTGAAGAAGGATTCTGTTTGAGGGAACATGAGGATAATATATTTATAATAGCAAATTCATCGAAAGGTTTATTATATGGTTTATATAAAGTATATGAAATATCAATTTTAAACATACCATTTGAAAAAGAAACAAAATATATCCCAGACCAATCCATTCGAATGATTAACCATTGGGATAATATGGATGGAACAATAGAACGAGGCTATGCGGGTGAGTCAATATTCTTTAAAGATAACTCTTTTAGAAGAGGTTTTACATTGGTAGAAGAGTATGCAAGATTATTAGCATCGGTTGGTATTAACGCACTTTCAATCAATAATGTAAATGTTCATAAGATAGAGACTGAGTTAATAACAGAAAAATTTTTACCTGAATTAGTTATTTTAAATCAAATTTTTAATAGATTTGGTATAAAAATGTTCCTTTCAATTAATTTTGCTTCACCCAAGCGAGTGGGAAATTTAGATACTTCAGATCCTTTAGATGAAAATGTGATACATTTTTGGAAAGAAACAATTGATAGATTATATCGTTATATTCCAAATTTTGGTGGATTTGTAGTAAAGGCAGATTCTGAAGGAGAACCTGGTCCATTTACTTATAATAGATCACATGTAGATGGTGCAAATATGTTTGGTAGACTATTAGAAGAACACGGAGGATTATGTATCTGGCGTTGCTTTGTCTATAATAGTACACAAGATTGGAGAGATAGAAGTACTGACAGAGCAAGAGCTGCTTATGATCATTTTATGCCATACGATGGAAAATTTAACAATAATGTCATCTTGCAAATTAAATTGGGACCACTTGATTTTCAGGTGAAAGAGCCTGTTTCACCTTTATTTGGAGCTTTGAAAAAAACGAATCATATTATTGAATTTCAATTAACACAAGAGTATACAGGGCAACAAAAAGCAATATATTATCAAGTACCCGTTTGGAAAGAAGCTTTAGATTTCGATACGCAACACAACGGAGTAGGAAGTTTCGTAAAAGACATGATAAAAGAAAATTCACCTGTTAGCGAACATTCAGGAATTTGTGCAGTAGGTGTAGTAGGAACGGATAATAATTGGACTGGGCATAAGTTGATGCAAATAAATCTATATGCGTATGGACGCTTAGCTTGGAATAATAGTCTGACAACAGAAGAAATATCTAAAGAATGGGTAAAATTAACATTTAGTATAACTGACGAGTATTCGGAAATATTAGAAGAGATTTTGAATACATCTCGAGAAACTTACCAATTGTATAATGCCCCAAATGGTGTTGGCTTCATGTGCAGACCTAATCATCATTATGGGCCGGATATAGATGGGTACGAATTTGATCGATGGGGGACATACCATTTTGCCGATAGAAATGGTGTTGGTGTCGATAGATCAAAAACTGGAACAGGATATGTTGAGCAATATTCAGATGAAATATGTGATTATTATAATTCTTTAGAAACATGCCCAGATGACTTATTACTATGGTTCCACCACGTTCCATATACCCATGTGTTACAAGATGGAAAAACATTAATTCAAGATATTTATGATAATCATTTCGAAGGTGTAGAAAGAGTAAAGAAATATATCGAACAATGGAAAAACTTTAAAGATGTAGTTGATCACGTCGATTTTGAAAATATTTTGGACAGATTAAATGAACAATACAGGCTAAGTATTGAATGGAGAGATCAAATTAATACTTATTTTTATAGAAAATCAGGGATAAAAGATGAGAATGGACGAAAAATATATTTATAAAAGGAGAAAAATATGAAAATCATTAATCCAATTTTAAAAGGCTTTAATCCTGATCCTAGTATTTGTAGAGTAGGGGAAGACTATTATATAGCAACATCTACATTTGAGTGGTTTCCAGGAGTTCAAATTCATCATTCTAAAGACTTAAAAAATTGGCAGTTAATCAAACATCCAGTCGAAAGAGAGAGCCAGATAAATATGCGTGGAAACAGTGATTCTGGTGGTGTTTGGGCTCCAGCACTGAGTTACAGTGATGGAAAATTTTGGTTGATTTATTCTGATGTAAAAGTTGTTGAAGGAGATGTCTTCAAAGATGTAAATAATTATTTAATTACTTGTGACACTATTGATGGTGAATGGAGTGATCCCATTTATTTAAATAGCTCAGGTTTTGATCCTTCTTTATTCCATGATGAGGATGGGAAAAAATATTTAGTAAATATGGTTTGGGATTACCGCTCATACAATCATCGATTCTATGGAATTTCTTTACAAGAATATGATCATAAAAAGCAAAAATTAATTGGGGATTCTAAGATAATTTTTAAAGGGACAGAGTGGGGATTAACTGAGGCACCTCATTTATATAAAATTAATGGATATTATTATCTTTTAACAGCTGAAGGGGGAACTAAATACGAACATGCAGCGACAATTGCTAGAAGTGAAACAATAGATGGGCCTTATGAAGTTCATCCAAATAATCCATTGATATCTTCAGCTTTGCATCCATTTAATCCTCTTCAAAAAGCTGGCCATGCTTCCATTGTTAAGACTCATACGGATGAATGGTTTTTAGTTCATTTAACAGGAAGACCCATTAATAAGGCGAGTACGAGAGTTTCAGAATTTAGAGGATATTGCCCATTAGGTAGAGAAACTGCAATTCAAAGATTATATTGGGAAAATGATTGGCCATATGTTGAAGGAGGAAACTATCCTTCTCTAGAGATTAATGGACCTAAAATTAAAGAGGTTAAATGGAAAGACAATTATTTAGAAAAAGACGATTTTGAAGATTCCACCTTAAATATCCATTTTAATACGTTAAGAATACCTTTTAATGAGGAAATGGGTTCATTAACAGAACGACCTGGTTATTTAAGATTATATGGTGGTGGTTCACCACATAACCTATTTCAGCAATCAATGGTAGCAAGAAGATGGCAAAGTTTAAAGTTCAGAGCAGAAACATATGTAGAGTTTTCACCTAAAACATACCAACAATTTGCGGGATTAGTTAATTATTATTCAATAAAAAACTGGACATCCATTCATGTGACAATGAATGAAGAAAAAGGACGCATATTAGATATTCTTTCATGTGATCAATTTAAATTAAAGAACGAACTTGAAGGAAAAGAGATAGAGATTCCTACTTCACTTTCTGGTGTGTATTTAGCTGTTGATGTAGATGGATTGAGTTATAACTATTCATACTCATTTGATGGAATAAATTGGAATAAAATAGAGATTCAATTTGAAAGTATTAAACTTTCAGATGATTATGTTGAATCAGGCGGATTCTTTACCGGAGCATTCGTTGGTGTTCATGCTGTAGATTTAACTGGTCAAAAATTGCATGCAGATTTCGACTATTTTTCATATGTTGAAGAGTGACAGATATGAAGCATAATATTTTTAATGTTTTGGGATTTTTATTATCAGGGTTGTTTGTAATGAGTATTTGGGGACCTATGTACGATGAATTAGGATTAATTGGAGGAATGCTAGCTAGTGGTGTTATTATAGGACTATTTTGGAATATTAATCATAATATGAAACTGATTATGAATGAAGAAAAATTAAGTTTTATTGATATGGCATTAGGCATTGCCACTGCAGGTATTGTTCGAGATTTTTTACAAACGGGTGTGGATGGAGTATATAAATCATTTCCTACTTTTATAGTTGTCTTATTAGGTGGATGTATAGGCGGAATTATGGCATATACATCAGAAAGAGAAGAGATGAATTAATATGTCCGGAAAAGAAATGATTATAACATTTTTAGGTGCCATGATGTACTCCTTCATCATTAATAGATTTTTTAATGAATTTATTAAAGATAATGCTATTTATAATGGTTATTTCACATCTTTTTCCTTAATTGGCCTATTTTGGTTACTAAATCACGGTATTGATTCACATATGATAGTCCAAAGTGGACCAATTTGGATTGATATGGCTTTAGCAGCTGGGATAGGAGTCATGATAAAATCAATTTTTCAATTGAAAAATCAAAATCAAAATCTGAATATTTTTAAATTAATCAACTGGTCTTTATTAATACAAGCAATAGTTGGCGGTACGTTAGCTGGAATAATATTACACTTTATGAGGTAAAAATATGAAAATTCTAGAGATTTTAGAGACAGATTTATTTAAACAGACAGATGTGGATGGTTTAGTTGAAGGAAATATTGATCAAGAGTGTCAAAAAGTAGTGGTTACTTTTTTAGCAACTATGGATATATTAAAAAAATCCTTACAAATAGGTGCAAATTTTATTATTTCGCATGAGGGAATTTACTACTCACATGATAATAAAAAATTTTTAGAAAATAGCAAATTAGCACAAGAAAAACAGGACTATATTAAAAAACATAATTTAACTATTTACCGACATCATGACATGGTTCATAGGATATTGCCAGACACCATCACTGAAGGACTTGTAAAACAATTAGATTTAGCTGACAGAGTAATTACGCAAAGCTCGTATTATACCATTAGTGAAATTTCACCGACATATTTAAAAGAATATGTTGAAAAAGTTAAAGAATTCTTAGAGGTTTCAACCATAAAACATTTTGGAGAAGATAATCAAATCATAAAAAAAGTCTGTGTTCTTGTCGGCTACAGAGGTAGTTCAGATAATCTAATTCCTGTAATAGAAAATCAAGATGTTGATTTGATAATATATGGAGAAGGTCCGGAATGGGAAATTCCTTACTATATTAAGGATTACAATACTTTAAATTCTAACAAAAAATCTTTAGTTATTATTGGACATGAGGTAAGTGAAAAATATGGTATGCAAATGTTTATGCATAATTTAAAACAAAAATTTCCAACGTTAGAAGTAACTTATTTGTAAATGTTAGTGGAGGTGAAGAGAATGATTTTAACTCAAGAACTTGTAAAAAAACAAAATACAATATACAAACATCCTAACTTCGATATAGATAAAATGATTTATAATACGAAAAAATCACCAGAATGGATTCACTTTGGTGCGGGAAATATATTCAGAGCTTTTTTGGCAAACGCTCAACAAAAAATGTTAAATAAAGGATTAACGGATAGAGGGATTATAGTAGCTGAGGGATTTGACTATGAACTTATAGACTATCTAAAAAAGTATGATAATTTAACTATAAACGTGACTTTGAAATCAAACGGAGAAATTGAAAAAGATATTCTAGCTAGTGTAGCAGAATATTTAAAAATGAAAAGGGATGAAGATGATTTTATAAAATTAGTAAATTATTTTGAAAATCCAAGTTTGCAATTTATTAGCTTAACAATCACAGAAAAAGGTTATAAATTGTCTGATTCATCAGGAAATTATTTTCATAATGTAAAAAATGATTTTGAATCAGGACCAAATGGAACTGAAAGCTATTTAGGAAAATTAGTTAGTTTATTATATAAAAGATTTAAAAGCGGTCCATATCCATTAGCAATAGTTAGCATGGATAATATGTCTAGAAATGGAGAGACTTTAGAAAATTCCATTATGATGTATGCCAAAAAATGGGTAGAAAACAATTTAGTTGAGTCAGAATTTTTAAGATATTTAAATAATAAAAATTACATTTCTTTTCCATGGACAATGATTGATAAAATAACACCGAGACCTTCAACCCAAATTGCACAGAATCTTGAACATGATGGGTTTGAAGAGATACAACCAATTACAACAAGTCGAAACACATATGTAGCACCGTTTGTTAATGGGGAGGAAACGGAATATTTAGTAATTGAAGATTCATTTCCTAATGGTAGACCACCACTTCAAGAGGTAGGTATTATTTTTACTGATAGATCAACAGTTCATTTAATTGAAACAATGAAAGTTACTACATGTTTAAACCCATTGCATACAGGTCTAGCTATCTTTGGATGTTTATTAGGATATAATTCAATTGCAGATGAAATGAAAGATGTAGAGTTATTAAAATTAATTAACAGAATTGGGTATCAAGAAGGTCTACCTGTAGTTAAAGATCCAATCATTATTGATCCTAAAACATTTCTAGATGAGGTTATCATGGTTCGGCTCCCAAATAAGTTTATTCCAGATACCCCCCAAAGAATAATCACCGATACATCTCAAAAAATGAGTGTAAGGTTTGGTGAAACTTTAAAAAAATACTTGAATCAAGAGAAAAATTTAGAGAAATTAGTTGGTATACCCTTGGTTATTGCTGGTTGGTTGAGATACCTACAGGGAACGAATGATGAACTAGAGAAAATTGAACAAAGTTCTGATCCGTTATTAGAAGAAATTGAAAATATCTTTAGTGATCAGGATTATGATTCTGAAGAACATCTGAATAAAATTGATGGATTATTATCTAGGAAAGAAATCTTTGGCGTTGATTTGGTTCAAATAGGTTTATCTAATAGGATTAAACAGTATTATATGGAAATGAATCAAGGTACAGGATCTGTAAGAAGAACCTTGAAAAAATTTTTAGTATAAGAGGTGAAATGATGAAAATGTCATTTAGATGGTATGGAATAGGAAATGATCCGATACCATTAGAATATATAAAGCAAATTCCAGGTGTAAAAGAAGTTGTGTGGGCCTTGCATAAGAAAATGGCAGGCGAAGTATGGACTCAAGAAGAAATTCAAAAAGAATTAAAAGTTATTCATAAAGCAGGATTAAGTGGGAGTATAGTTGAAAGTGTAAATATTCATGATGATATTAAGTTAGGTCTACCCACTAGAGATCAATATATTGAGAACTATAAACAAACTTTAATAAACTTAGCAAAAAATGATGTAAAAATAGTTTGTTATAATTTTATGCCTATTTTTGACTGGACTAGAACGGATATGTTTCATCCTTTAGAGGATGGATCAACTGCACTTTATTTTGATAAGAATACTATTTTATCAATTCAACCAAATGAATTGTTAGATTTATTTAAACAAGGAGAAGGAGATTTGACTTTACCTGGATGGGAACCAGAAAGAATGGCCCGTATTAAAGAACTTTTTAAAGCCTATGAGGGTATTACTGAGGAAAAATTACGCGCTAATTTTAAATATTTTATAGATTCTATCATTCCGATTTGCGAAGAATGGGATATTAAAATGGCTATTCATCCTGATGATCCACCTTTTCCTATTTTTGGATTACCTCGTTTAGTAAGTAACAAAGAAAATATTCAGAAACTTCTAGATGTAAATTCTAGTAAGTATAATGGATTAACCTTTTGTACTGGTTCTTTGGGATCGAACACAAACAATAATTTGATTGAAATGATTAATGACTTCTCTGAGAGAATTCATTTTATGCATATTAGAAATGTAAGAGTCGATGAAACTGGTAGTTTTAGTGAGGTATCGCATAGATCAGAGGATGGTACAGTTGACATTATAGGAGTAATGAAAGCTTTATGCGAATCTAATTTTAATGGTTTTATCCGACCGGATCATGGAAGACATATTTTTGGAGAAAACGAGAGTAATGTAAGACCAGGGTATGGCTTATACGACAGAGCTTTAGGTGTCATGTATTTAAATGGATGTTGGGATACTTTAAAATTAACAACCAAGTAATACAATGCTGCAATAAATAAATTAAAAAATTAATTCTTCTATACAAAAGACAGCGTTACCATAATAATTACAAGTAGTAACAAAAGTTAGGAGGATACATAATGACAATTTTAGAGGAAACTTTTACACTGCATAATGGTGTTAAAATTCCTAAATTAGGATTAGGGACATGGCAATCAGCACCTGAAGATGCTTATAATGCAACGTTATTTGCTTTAAAAAATGGATATACCCACGTTGATACTGCGATTGTTTATGGTAATGAAACAGAGGTTGGTCAAGCAGTTAGAGATTCTGGATTAAAACGCGAGGACGTTTATGTGACGACCAAAGTGCCGGCTGAACGTAAAACTTATCAAGAAGCCAAAGAGAGCATTGAACAAGCTTTAAGAGAATTAGATTTAGAGTATATTGACTTAATGTTAATTCATGCCCCACGTCCATGGGCAATCATGCATGAAAATCCGGAAAAGTTGAATTATTTTGAAGAAAACCGTGAAGTGTGGCGTGCTTTAGAAGAAGCTTATGAAGCAGGAAGTATCAAAGCGATTGGGGTATCTAACTTTGATGTTAAAGATTTAGAAAATATTATGGAAGTTTGTAAAGTTAAACCGATGGTCAACCAAATTATATATCATATCGGGAATACCAACCCAGAAGTGTTAGCGTTTTGTAAAGCCAATGATATTTTAGTTGAAGGCTATTCACCGATTGCTACTGGACGACTATTAGGCAATGAACAGATTGAAAAGATGGCTTCTAAATATGGAAAATCAATTCCGCAAATTTGCATTCGCTATTTATTAGAAAAAGACATTTTACCTCTACCAAAATCTGTTCATGAAAAATATATTATTGAGAATGCGAAATTAGATTTTGAAATTGAAATAGAAGATATGGAATATTTAGACTCTATTCAATAAAATGCAAATTATTAGTAAGTTTTGATAAAAAATATAGGATATAAGAAAGCGCTCTAGTCACTTGAACGCAAAAATGATAAACTAATCTTCAAAGAGAGAAGGTTAGTTTATTTTGATGAAGGTGGGAAGAAAAATGAAAATACTCTGTTTTGATATGGGAGGAACAGCTGTCAAATATGGTGTTTGGGATAACGACAAGATAACGAATACTGGATCGTTTAAAACCCCAACAACTTGGGATGAAATGAAACAACAAATGGGACAAGTGGCAACTAAATTCGCTGATGTTGAAGGGATCGGTATTAGTTCGCCTGGTTCTGTCGATTCAAAATTAGGGGTGATCAAAGGCATTAGTGCCATTCCTTATATCCATAATTTTGAAATTGTTAAAGAATTGACAGAATTATTCAATAAACAAGTAACCATTGAAAATGATGCGAATTCAGCGGCTTTAGCAGAACTTTATTATGGCAGAGCAAAAGACTTAAACAATGTCGTTTTTTATATTATTGGTTCGGGAATTGGTGGAGCTGTTAGTATTAATAAACAACTTGTTAAAGGGGCGAATCTATTTGGTGGCGAAATAGGGTATATGTTAATGGATGGTCAAAAAACATTGAGTCAAATTGCTAGTCCGGTAGAAACAGCTAAACGCTACAATTTTGAATCCGGTAAAGAGTTATTCGACTTAGCAGCTAAAGGGAATGAACAAGCGAAGGTAGGTGCTGACGAAGTCTATGATACTTTGGCTAGAAGTATGTATAATGTGGCCTTAATGCTGGACCCTGAACTCATTTTAATTGGAGGGGGTATCTCACAAAGAGATGATTTTGTATCCCCCATCCAAGAAAAGCTTGACCATTATTTAAAAGCAAATGGTGCGGGTGATTTGAGGATTAAGATTGATCGTTGTGAATTTCTGCAAAATGCGAACTTAATTGGTGCGGCGGTTAATTTTGAAAATACAAAAGATTAGAACAAATAGGGATAAAACACCGCAAATTATCTGAAGAGTATTTATTTTATAAAGCAGTAGCAGATGGCAATGTGGGTGCGATAGATAAAAATTTACGAGCAAATAAATTTATTGAAGTTGAAGGCGTAGGTAAACTATCCAAAAATCCTTTAGTAGATATTAAATATCATTTTGTCATCACTACCGCCATGGTAATAAGATATTGTAGTAATTACGGAATGGAACCTGAACGCGCTTTTCGTTTAAGTGATTATTATATTCAAAAATTAGATCATTTAAAAACGGTAGGTGAAGTTCATGAGCTACATGATGAAATGGTTTGGGATTTTACTAATAAAATGCGAATGTTAAAAATTAGTGATGAGATTTCCAAACATGTTGTAGAATGTAAAAAGTATATTATACGCATATTCAGGATCGGATTTTAGTTGAGGTTATTGCATTGGAATTGGATGTAACACCAAGCTATTTGTCAAGATTATTCAAATCAGAAATGGGAATGCCTATCAGTAAGTACATTAATCAACAAAAAATAAAGTTGGCGATGAATTAATTACGGTCTTCTGATGAGTCCGTATTGGATATAGCGAACAAATTTTCTTTCTCATCACAAAGCCATTTTATCAAGCATTTTAAAGAATTTGTGGGTATTACACCTAAGAAATTTCGCGATAAATACTATATGACATTAGAAAAATAGTCAATAATGTGAGTGGAAGTAGGGAGGAAACCAATGAGTAACCAAGATAATGTAAGTGAATTAGTACAACATATAAATATTAAAGAGGGGATTTTAGGAGAAAAAAAGATTAATCCTAAAATGTCAGCATTACTGAGACAAGCAGCAGCAGAAAGTATTGTCCTTTTGGAAAATGAGGGTGTATTACCTTTAAAAGCACAAAGCAAATTAGCAGTTTTTGGACGTTCTCAAATAGACTATTTTTATGTAGGATATGGTTCTGGTGGAGAAGTCAATCCACCTTATTTAGTCAATGTTATTCAGGGATTAGAAGAAAAAGATTTAGTATTAAATCAAGTTTTAATAGAAAAATATCAAACTTTCTCTGCTAATAATATAGTAGAAGATGGTATTTGGGGACAATGGCCACGCTTCTTAGAGGAAATGACGTTATCGAATGAAGAAGTAAAGTCAGCTAGCGAAGATTCTGAAATTGCATTAATAGTGATTGGACGAGCGGCTGGTGAAGATCGTGAAAATGTCTTGGAAGAAGGTAGCTATTATTTAACTCAAAAAGAAAAGAAAATGATTGATCAAGTGACCCATTATTTTGAAAAAGTCGTCTTAGTTATCAATAGTGGAAATGTCATCGACTTATCCTGGACGGAAAACTATGCCTTTTCAGCTATATTATTTGCTTGGCAAGGTGGTATGGAAAGTGGCAATGCGATTGCGGATGTTTTGATGGGAGATGTGAATCCATCAGCTAAATTGCCGGATACGATTGCGCGCCATTACGAAGATTATCCAAGTGCTAAACAGTTTGGTCACGAAGAGTATGTAGAATATGTAGAGGATATCTATGTCGGATACCGTTATTTTGAAACATTCCATCCTGAGAAAGTTATTTATCCATTTGGTTATGGGTTAAGTTATACTCAGTTTGCTATGGATTCAGAATTATTAGTAAATGATAAAAGTGTGACGATTAATGTTTCTGTGACTAATATTGGAGAGATGCCGGGTAAAGAGGTGGTTCAAATCTATCATGAGCCTCCACAAGGAAAATTAGGAAAACCTAAACGTAATTTAATTGCATTTAAAAAAACAGAGCTTCTTCAACCTGGTCAAACAGAGAGTTTGAATTTTGAAATTAACCTACAAGACTTAGCTTCCTATGATGATAGTGGTGTAACAGGTCATCCATTTAGCTATGTTCTTGAGGCGGGAGAGTATCAATTTTATGTGGGCGATAGTCTAATAAACCTAGAATTGGTGGGCAATTATCATTTAGAAAAATTATTAGTAATTCAAAAATTGAAACAAATTGCCGCACCCGTAGAAAATTTTAATCGTTTAGTTGCTACGTTAGAAGATGGACAATTGGTTGAAACTTATCAACCCGTAACTTTACAAAAAGAATCAGTAAAGGAAAGAGTGTTGCAGCATCTGGAAAGTTTATCAGAAGTAAGTTCTGAAGAGACTTTCTTAGATACCGGTAAAACAGTATCAGAGTTGATTCATTCTTTTTCTAAAGAAGAGTTAGACGCCTTAACGCGCGGTGAAGGACCAATGAATAGCCCCTTTGGTCCGAAAGGGAATGCTGGAATGTTTGGTGGAACGATTGAATCATTACGTCAAAAAGGAATTCCACCGGTTATTACCACAGATGGTCCAGCAGGTATTCGCTTAAATTATTACGCTTCACTTTTACCTTGTGGTACTGCTTTTGCAAGTACGTGGAATTTAGAATTACTGAAAGTGATAGGGATTGAATTTGGAAAAGAATTAGTGGGCTTAGGTTCCGATATGATTTTAGCACCAGGGATGAATATCCATCGAAATCCTTTAGGTGGACGAAACTTTGAGTATTTTTCAGAGGATCCTTATTTAACAGGTAAAATGGCTGCAAGTTATGTTATCGGGGTGCAAAGCAATCAAGTTGCAGCTTGCCCAAAACATTTTGCATGTAATAACCAGGAAACAAATCGAAATTATAATGACTCGCGCGTATCGGAACGTGCTTTGCGTGAGATTTATTTAAAAGGGTTTGAAATTTGCGTGAAGGAATCTAATCCTTATTCAATCATGTCGTCATATAATAAGATAAATGGGGTATGGGCTCATTATCATTTTGATTTGGCAACAGAAATTTTACGTAATGAATGGGAATATCAAGGCTGTATCTTAACTGATTGGTGGATGCGAATGGCTAAAGATCCAAATTTCGAACATGTTGAAAACAATGCTTATCGGGTCAGAGCACAAGTTGATATTTTAATGCCTGGTGGAAAAGATTTTGTAACGAAGGAATGTGATGATTCTTTAATTCAATCGTTAGAGCATCTCGATGGTATTACTTTAAAAGAAGTGCAACATTCAGCTTTGAATGTTTTAAATCTGATACAAAAAATAAAAGGTTAGCTTAATTGAAAGCCTATCTGAATAAACCTGAGTTATATATTATTTATTGATTTTCTTAAAAAGAAGCTACTAATTTTAGTAAGAAAAATAGTAAACGACAGATTTTGGAGTGTTGTGATAAAACATTCTAAAATCCGTCGTTCTTTTTCGAATGTTTGTAAATGATTTACGTTTAATTGTTAAATTAGTATTTTAAGATCCAGTTTTCTTTATTAATACTATACAACCTTCTGTTTCGATAACTTTTGAGAGAATGGGCTAAAAACTTTAAAAATCAATTTAGTTCATCTGTTCGTTTTATAGCGTAGTGGTTGAGTGGCTTCAAACTTATAAAAGTTACAATAAGATTACCCAATTT
>NZ_KV805634.1:0-5416 GCF_001811625.1 Globicatella sp. HMSC072A10
CGAAATGGCTCACTTTTAACTTGCGAAATACAAATTTTCTTTTCATCTACCATTGAAAGTATTTCGGGGATAAGTTCAGTAAGGCGGATATATCTCTGTACCTGATTACGGCTTGAGCCTTCTTGCTCCGCAACTATTTCAACGGATTTTTTTCCATCTAACTTGTGCCCAACTTGGGTACAAGTTAAGTCCGACCTTGCACCTTGCCTCTTAATAGCCTCTAATTTCAGCTTAAATGCAAAGGCTCGTTCGCTTGGTAAGATATTTTCTCTCTGCAAATTGCTGTCAACCATAATGATTATGACGGCATCATCGTCAAGGTTACGGACTATTACAGGCATTGTATCAAGCTCAGCAAGTTCACAGGCTCTTTTTCTGCGATGTCCTGCAACAAGTTCATAACCACCTTCATCACGAGGTCTTGCAATGGCAGGAACAAGTACACCATATTGCTTAACGCTTTCTGCTGTATCAAGCATGGCTTCATTGTCAATCACCTTAATTGGGTGGTCTTTAAAAGGAAACAGTTCTGTTAAAGGGATTTCAATTATCTTCTCTCGACTTTCATCAACCCTGCTTTCTTCTGTGGAGAATAAATCATCTACTGATGCCAGCTTTATGTTTTTGGCGGATCTTTTCAATTTTAAGCACCTCCTTAGTCAAACTTTTATATCCCGCGGCAACCTTTCCTTTGGGATCATGGGCAAAGATACTTTTTCCCTCTGCACTGATTTCTGCGACTTTCACCGAACGGGGTATATCAGCATTAAATACTTTAATACTGCCTCCATAAGTCTCTCTTACCAATGTACTGATGTCCTTTGCAAAATTAGTGCGCCCATCTACCATAGTTAAGAGAATGCCGTCAATTTTCAATTTGGGATTTCTCTGCCTGCGTGCCTTTCCAATGGTCTGTAATAGCTGCTCTAATCCCTTTGCTGGGAGATAATCGGCTTGTACAGGAACGATTACACTATCTGCTGCAGCAAGGGCATTGATTGTCAGCATTCCTAAAGAGGGCATACAGTCTAAAAGAATATAGTCATACTGTTTTTTTACCGTATCAATGTATTGTTTAAGTATGGTTTCCCTGCTCATGGCATTAACTAGGAATATTTCCATACCTGATAACTCAATGTTGCCAGGTAGTAAATCTACTCCCTCATAGTGATGTAAAATACCCCCTTTAGGTTTAAGGGTAGTATCAGTAATTACTTTCCCCATAACCGTAGCAAGAGTAGTATCTATGCTATCTGGGTGTGAATACCCTAAGCTAATGGACAAACTACCTTGAGGATCTGCATCCACTAGCAAGACTTTCTTATTTTCCATAGCTAAACCTATACCTAAGTTGGCACAGGTGGTTGTTTTGCCAGCACCGCCTTTTTGATTGGCTATGGCAATGATTTTTGCATTCAATTCTGTTCCTCCTTTTAATTTTGTGCATAAAAAAAGAGCTAGTCATATATAGACTAACTCCTTTTTCTAAAATATTTTATTGTAATCACGCGTTATGATTGGGAATCAAGACGCAATCTAAGTGTATTAATAGCACGATATCTATTTAATGCTTCTATTTCGCTATAAACATCTAAAGTATTGCTTACATCTTCAATGGTTACAGCTAATGCATATGGAACATCAATATTCTTTTCATCCCAACGTGAAAATAATTCAAGCCAAATCTGCCAATCACCAGCTTCAAATTTTGAAAACAATTTTGTAAACTGGTGACAAACATCCCATTTTCGTCTACCAACTTTAAAATCTTGTTGAACTGGCTTTAAACGTCCATCAGAACTACTCTTTTTTAATGATGCCTGTATATATGCCCCTAAATATTCTGTTCCTTTTGTTCTGTCAACTGGTGGCATTGAAATACATGTTACTGAAACTTTTGCAACATTTCTTCCAACCTGAGCAGCTAAAATTTCAGGCATATAAATTGTTACACGTTCTTTAGTAACCTTATTTAAGGTACCTGTTCTCACAAATGTTACTTTGGAGGGAGAAGAATATTTGCTCTCATCTACATTTGATAAACCTCTACCGTATAAATTATGAGCATATGCCAATTCTTCATCAGTAATACTGTCCTCATCCCAAATAGGCATAGCATTGTGATATAACAAGGCTTTTGCCAACAGAATATCTTGGTTAGGGATAATTCCTAATATTTCTGCAAAATCTCCAGCTACAACAGGAGCAGTAAAACTTGTTCCTGCATCTGGCGTCAGTTGACCGTTTTTGTCTAAAAGTAAAGAATATTTATCTTCAGGCACTGATACTGAACCTGCAATACATGTTATACAACCACCGTAAGCAGTCAAATCAGGTTTAGAAAAACCATTAAATCCTGAACCTATCCGACTATATGAAGAAACTTCATTTATAGCAGAAAGACTATTTGGGTGCGTTTCTCCTGAAGTTGCTCCAACAACAACAGATAACATAGAATCAGCTGGAGCTGATACTCTCGAATCATCATCATCTAGAATATCTTCTAAACAAGATTCAGTGCTCCACAATTGGTGATTTCCAGCTGAAATAACAAACTGTACATTTCTTTTTAGTTGTAGAGCATCCAATTCATAACCTAAAATACTCATTTCATCCCCTTCAATTGGTGAGGATGCATTTGCAGATAGATTATATATTTTAGATATATCACAAAATGTAGCTACAGCATTCTGAATTCTTTTGATAAACACATTTACAGGAACACTTCCATCTAAAATGTTGCAATCAATAATACGAGTTCTTGGAGTAATTTTCGTACTAGGCAATTGGTTACATATGTATTTGAATGCAACTCTACTAGCAACTTTTGTTCCATGCTCACTATCACCACCAGAAGAACCATCTGTCCAATGATGGAGTATAAGTGGTTCTAATCCTTCTGGAAAATTCACTCCCGAGTCTAATACAGTTACTATGGGTAATTTATCAATAAGAACACTATCGTCCAATTCCAATTCATTTAAATCAATTGCATCTTTTGATGCTACATCTGCACTAAAAAAATCAGTTTCCTCAATCCTGTAAATTGCTGAATCATTCTCGTAATGAAATAAGGAATTCGAGGGTATGATTACCCGAATTACTGGCGTGTTATCTGACAAGTAATATGGTTCTTCCTGAATAATCCCATCTCTGTCTCCAATTTTTTCAACTAATCTTTGTATTGCTAAATCATATATTTCTTCTCTTAAGTTAGGCACAAGCATTAGCTGAATATCCAATGAATCAGAAACCAGATCCGAACAAGTGGTTTTTTTCAAAGAACTTGAATTCTTTTCACTGCCAAGATAAGGCTTAAAATCTTCTATATAATCAAAATATGTTTTACCTGATCCTGAACGAGTATAATCATCTATTCTCTTTTTTAATGATTGAAACTGGTTTTTTGTTGTAGCAATTACAGCCTTATTCTCACTTTTAACAACTTTAACTTCCATACCAGTTGATGTAAATAAATCCTTTTTATCTTTGATCTTTTCTCCATCTGGCAATTCAACTTTGAATATCATTAATCCTGTATCTGATAAAGAATCATCCTCTGAAACATTTTCAATCGCTTGTTTTATTGATTGAAGACTGCTACTTAATTTTTGTCCATGCTCAGTAAAAGATATATTTCTTGGTGTTGTTCTCCCTGTTGGTTTTTTGTCTACCCTAGTAACTTCTTCATCAGGTATCCACAAATGGTTTCTTCTTTTATCACTCATCATTTAGCTCCTCCTTTTTAAAGCGATAGTCCAACGTAGATTTGGGAATACTTGTTATCTCTTCTAATGTTCTTAATGATATACCATTTTTTTTAAGCTTATATAGTGCTTTCATAAAATCATCACTATTCTCACTTACAAAAAGTGTGTTTTGTTGCAACCATATTTCTGCAATCTCTTTTTGAGAGACAACTTTATTTACATTTTCCAATACACAATATTTGGCAAGTGATTGCATAAAACTCTGAACTTCGGCACCACTCATACCTTCAGACAATATTATTAAAGTCTTAATATCAATATCATACTCAGATAATTTTTCAGAATAAAATCTTTCTATAATTTGAGTTCTCTGTTCCATATTTGGTAATTCTAATAGTATTGAAGAATTAAATCTTCGCCAAATAGCTGGATCTAAAAGGTGATGGTGATTTGTTGCAGCTACTAAAAAAACGTTCGATGGCATGGCATCCATATTTTGCAAAAGAGTTGTCACAACCCTCTTGAGCTCCCCTAATTCATTAGAGTCATCTCTTTTTTTAGCAATAGCATCAAACTCATCTAGAAATAACATAATTCTCTTATTCTTAACAAAATCAAAAATTTTTCTTATGTTTGTTCCTGTTTGCCCTAAATAAGAAGAAACTAAGCCATCCAGTTTTACGTATGCAACTGGTATTTGCAACTCGCCTGCTAAAGCATTCGCAGTTAATGTCTTTCCACAACCCGGAGGTCCACAGAATAACAGCCTGTTTGCGGGAGCGATATCTCTATCAATAAGTTTTTCAACAGATTTTTGCTCTGCTACAATTTGCCGAACTGCTTGTAATGTTTTCTCAGGCAAAGCAACATCTGACAATGTAATTTTAGGGGTTAAAATCTCTAATAATTCCAAGGTACTATCCTTATCTTTAGGCATCGGAATTGCATTTTGAACGGAAAAAGACATTTCTGAAAGTGGACTATCGCTATAAGCTGCAGAACGTTTTTTATCATATACATATGCTTTCCTCAGTGAGGAAGATGTGTTAAGATTTCCTTTCTTCTCTTCATCATCAGCTAAAATATTTAATGCATTTTTAAAAGCATCTTCGCTACCAGAGCTATGAGCTTCTATCAATTTAACTACTAAACTCGATTTCATATTGACACCTCTTTTTGGGACGCTATTGTTTATACTGTTAAATAGTATCATTTTTATTCCCATTTGTCAACATATCATTGGACACGATTGGACAGTCAATTATTGATTGCAATCTCTCCCCAGAAATAATTATTTTTATATCATCAGGAAAGGTATATATACTGGCAATATCTCATTGATTCTCCGTACATCTTTCATCATTTAAAATAGGTTCAAGTGAGAAATTTTGCCCATCCTTTGTTCTATATATTTTTACGTCCAATTCTGTCCCTCCTTTCAATTTTAGGCACAAAAAAAGAGCTAGTCATATAAACTAACTCCCTGTGAAAATGTACTATTTAATTTTATCTATTTTGATTGTCAAATTAAGCTAGAATTTTACCTAACACATAATACGTTTGCTTTTGTCTAATTGATAATTAAAATGGTTGTTCGAAAGTTCAAGTATAAATTAGCCACTAACCTTAAGGTTTCCACAAAGTCAGATTTGTGGCAAATGTAGTGGTCAAATCGATGCATTAAATCGTTAGAGCTTTACTTGGAT
>NZ_KV805635.1:0-38186 GCF_001811625.1 Globicatella sp. HMSC072A10
TTTCGCCACCAACACTAAAAATTATAGATCCATTTTAAACTATTCTTCAAACTAGACACACAAAAATCCCCACCCGTAGGTGAGGAAACATTTGTTAATTATTAAGATTATGACTAACCACGACGTTGGCGAGCGTCTGCTGCACGTTGTAAGGTTTGTCCGATATAGTTAACACAAAGCATTAAGATTAATACTAAGATAACCGCCGGTAACCAAACCCAAGTTTTATTTTCAATAACGTCTGGGTTATTAGCATAACCGATTAATGTACCAATTGATGGGGTTCCTACTGGTAAACCAAATCCTAAATAACTTAACCCGGTCTCAATCCCGATATTTCCAGCAAAACTTAAAGTTAAGTTGGTAATCATCATCGAGCTTAAGTTAGGTAATAATTCAAATAAGATAATTTTCCAGTCGCGAGTTCCCATCGTTTTTGAAGCACTAATATAATCTTTAGATGCTTCAGATAAGGTTGCTGTACGGAATAAACGTGTTGTACTTGGCCAAGCGAATACAGAAATAATTAAAATTAATTTCCACATACTGAACCCTTCAACGATTGTAATCATAACGATAGTAAACATGAACGTCGGTAAAACCATAATAAAGTCAACAATACGCATCATGACATCATCTACGACACCACCATAATAACCAGAGATTACCCCTAAAGCAATCCCAACAACGGCGGTAATAACCGTTACGGACCATCCGATAAATAATGTATTTTGAGTACCGGCAACTAACATCGTAAAGACATCACGTCCACCTTCATCAGTACCTAAAATATGGCCATCTACTCCCGGTTTTAAGAAACGGTCAAAAATGCTAACTTTCATTCCCGCGGGAACATCGATAAAATATGGCGATAATATTGAAATTAAAATAATAGAGATCAATAATACTAAAGCGAAAATAGCTAGTTTATCACGCATAAATTCACGGCGAATAACTTCAAAACCTAGGGGTGGCACAGATGTTTCTTGATCTTGAACTACTTCGGTTTCTTGCATATTTTGTTGTAATTCCATTGTGTCCTCCTCCTAGTCTATTCTAATTCGTGGATCCACGAATACCATAATAATATCTGATAACAAGGTACCTAATAAGGTCATAAATCCAAAGAACAATACTAAGGTCATCATGACTGAGAAATCACGACCACTGATTGAGTCTAAGAATAAACGTCCCATCCCTTGATAAGTAAAGATATTTTCTGTAATAACTGCCCCTGAAACTAAACCGGTAATGGTATATCCCATAAAGGCTGCAATTGGTAACAATGAGTTACGGAAAATATGACGGCGATATACTACAGCTTCAGGTACCCCTTTTGCACGAGCAGTACGCACATAGTCTTGTGATTTTGCATCAATAATTCCAGTACGTAAGTATTGAATGGTACCGGTAGTACTAATTAAAGCTAAGGTAGTACCCGGTAAAATGATATGATACAAGCGTGATAACACGGCTTGAATCGTACCCGGTGTGACACCTGAACTGATTGTCCCACGTGTTGGGAACCATTTTAATGTATAACCAAATAACCAAATCATTAATAAACCTAATACAAATGATGGCATTGAATACGAAATAAAGTTATATAAGTTAATCGTACGGTCAATCCAAGAATCTTGGTAGCGACCCGCTAATAAACCTAAAGGTAACGCAATAAGATACGTTAAAATTGCTGTAAATAATGATAACCAAATCGTTGGCCATACACGTTGTCCAATAATAGATAATACAGGTTGTTTGTATTTCCAACTTCTACCGAAGTCTCCCACTAAAACACCTTTCATCCAATCAATGTAACGTTCATACCATGGCTTGTTTAAGCCTAATTTTTCACGCATTGCTTCTAATTGAGCTGCTGAAATTGTTGGGTCAATTGTCCCGGTTAGGGCATCCCCTGGCATTAAGATACTCAATGCAAATACTAAAATTGTTAATATAAACAATTGTGGCAGCATTAAGACAATACGTCTAAGAATTGTTTTCCACATATTAATTGACGCCTCCTTGTCCATTAACATCTTTCAGAGCTACTTTGTGCGTAGATGATAATTCTTTCAAGTCGTAAACGCGACCTTCTTCCGTGAAATACTTAGATGCATTCGTTTGGTATTCTTTTTCAACACGTAAACGATTCATTTTGTTTTCTTCACGATTATTTGGATCGGTTTGCGGAATCGCAGATAATAAACGACGAGTGTAAATATGTTTTGGATCGCCATAAATATCGGTTCTTGAACCATATTCAGTGAAACGACCACGATACATAATTGCTAACTCATCACACATATGTTTTACGACCCCTAAGTCATGGGAGATAAATAAATAACTCGTATTATATTCATCTTGGATACGTCTCATAAAGTTTAATACTTGTGCTTGTACAGATAAGTCCAATGCAGAAACTGGCTCATCGGCAATGATTAATTTAGGATTAATCGCTACCGCTCTGGCTACCCCAATACGTTGACGTTGACCACCTGAAAATTCGTGTGGATATTTGTTTAAAGCATCTTCGGATAAACCGACAATATGCAGTAACTCAATCATTTTACGTTTTTCTTCTTCTGGTGTCATATTTTCAAAGTTACGTAACGGTTCTGATAAAACATCTGTAATACGTTTTTTAGGGTTAAAACTACTCATTGCATCTTGGAAAATCATTTGCACATTTCGACGATAATCAGATCGTCTTTTACGTGCTTCTGAAGTAATGTCTTTACCTTCATAGAAGATTTTACCATCTGTAATTTTTTCTAATCCAATAATGGCTTTACCGATTGTTGATTTACCTGAACCTGATTCTCCTACTAATCCATAAGTTTTTCCTTCTTCGAAGACTAAGTCAACGCCATCAACCGCATAAACATAATCAGTAATACGGTTAAAGAAGCCACTTCTAATTGGATAATGGACTTTCAGTCCTTCTACTCTCATAAATTCTGCCATTATTTCGCCTCCTCTTCAAAGTGGAAGTGTTCATGACAGGTACAACGAACGAAATGACCTGGCTCTACTTCATGTAAGGTTGGATTTTCTTCGTGAGCTTCTGCTCCAATCCACGGAATACGTGGAGCAAAACGACAACCTTTTCTTGGTAATTTAGGTAATGGTGGAACAATTCCTTGAATAACATGCAATTCACCTGATTCATCTTCTAAATTACTATCCGTTTGTGGGATTGAACGTAATAAAGAACGTGTATATGGATGTCGAGGATCATTGAATAAATCATGTACGGTTGCAATTTCAACGATTTGCCCTGCATACATCACGGCTACACGGTCAGCTGTTTCAGCTACAACTCCTAAGTCATGTGTAATTAAAATAATACCTGATTCAGTTTCTTCCTGAATATCATTTAATAAGTCCAAAATTTGAGCTTGGATAGTAACATCCAATGCTGTTGTTGGCTCATCGGCAATAATGATCGCCGGTTTACATGCTAATGCAATCGCTATAACCACACGTTGACGCATCCCACCGGATAATTCATGTGGATATTGTTTTGCTGTACGTTGTGGATTCGCAATCCCTACTTGATCTAATAATTCTAAAACGCGTTCATGGCGCTCATTAGAATTTAACTTTGTATGATAAATTAAAGCTT
The DNA here is from genome assembly GCF_001811625.1 of Globicatella sp. HMSC072A10. Classification (NCBI taxonomy): domain Bacteria; kingdom Bacillati; phylum Bacillota; class Bacilli; order Lactobacillales; family Aerococcaceae; genus Globicatella; species Globicatella sp. HMSC072A10. The sequence goes on from NZ_KV805635.1 coordinate 3,629, forward strand.
CATCAATTTGAGCTTCAATCGTCATCAAAGGATTTAATGAAGCTAATGGATCTTGGAAAATCATTCCGATTTCCTTACCACGAATACCATTAAAGGCTGCCTCATCATATTCAATAACATTTTCGTTTTGATAAATAATTTCACCAGTAATTTTCGTTACATTTGGGTTGTGTAATCCCATAATGGTCGTTGCAAGCGTACTCTTACCACAACCTGACTCTCCAACTATTGCTAATTTTTCATTTTTGAATAGTTGTAAAGAAACACCATCTACCGCATCATAATAATCATCTTTGATACGGAACCCAACATGCAAGTCTTTTATATCTAATAATAATTCTTGCTCATTCATGTTTTCCCTCCGTTCAGTTATACCTTATACTACTACGCTGTTAACGTCTCGATATATTGAACGGCATCGCCAACATTATCAAGTTGTTCTATTTTGTCATCATCAAATGTCACTTCAAATCGATTTTCTAATTCCATTACTAATTCAACGATATCCAATGAATCAGCACCTAAATCATTAAACGTCATTGTCGGAGTGACACTTTCTTCTTGAACATCAAAACGATCGATAATCATTTCTTTTACAATTTCGAATACATTTTCTTTAGTTCCCATTAATATACCTCCAACTAATTTTGCGTCTACACGCGCTAGTATACTCATACTATTTTACATACTAAATACTAAATTGTCTACCTAAAAATTAATTTAATTTAAGAATCCACTATTAGATTATGAGAAATTTTTAAAATGGTTAGCTATTTCTTCCACAACATTGCTTGTTAATATTTTATTTGCTTGTCTAATCGCATTGAAGATGGCTTCCTCATTAGAAGAGCCATGTGCTTTAATGACGGGCGCTTGTACTCCTAATAAAATAGCTCCGCCCTCTTTAGTGTCATCAAATTGATCTTTTAAATCACTCAATGCATCTTTGATTAATAATCCACCTAATTTGGATTTAAGGCCCGTATTTAATAATTGATTTTTGATTGCTTTAAAAATGGATTTAGAAGTTCCTTCCAATGATTTTAAAATAGCATTACCAGTAAAACCATCCGTAATGGCGATATCACATACACCTTGTAACAGTTCTTTTGCTTCGACATTGCCTATAAAATTTAATTCAGTTGCTTCTTTTAATAAAGGAAAGGTTGCTTTACTTAATTCATTCCCTTTGGTTTCTTCAGTACCATTATTAACTAAGCCTACTCTTGGTTTAGCGATACCGAACATGGCTTTGGCATAAAATGAAGCTAACACGGCAAATTGATATAAATTATTAGGTTTACAATCCGCATTTGCGCCTGCATCGGCTAAAATTAAATGTGGTGATTCAGGATTAAAAGTTGGTAATACTGGCATTAAACCTGGACGATCAATCCCTTTCATACGCCCAACGACGAGTAAACCACTTGCTAATAAAGCGCCAGTATTTCCGGCTGATAATAAAGCATCCGCTTTTTTCTCTTTTACATATTGTGCTGCCATTACCATTGAAGAACCTTTTTTACGACGCACCGCAGCCACAGGTTCATCATTACTTTCAACCACTTCATCGGTATGGACGATGGTGACTCTGTCTTCAACTGTTAATAATGGTTTTATTTGTGCTTCATCTCCAAATAGCAGTACTTCAATTTCGGGAAAAGTCGCGATAGCCTTATTGACTCCCTTTACAACTGCATTGGGAGCATGATCGCCTCCCATGGCATCGATTGCAATTTTAAACATTATATACCTTCTTTCTTAAACACATATTATCGTTTTTATCTTTCATTTAGGAAGTGGACAAGTATAACAAAATGAGATGATTTTCGCTTCAACTTCTAGCACTCACAGTCAGAAATTATTAACCTATTTTTTAGGTACTGTTTGATTTCTAATAAAAAATGCGCTGAGCATTTACGTGTAATAATTGAATCAATTTTATCAAATTTTTGCCAATTCAAACAAGCTAATAAAAATCTCTTCCTATTATATAGATAAGATTTATAAGTAATGATTTTATGTTCACTTAATGAAGTTATTTTACACTACTTTTTTAAATAGTTCATCTGATATGGTTATCATCAAAATAAGTTTTCAGATTTTGTCGTTTTCAAAAAAGTCATCACCATACAGTGATTTATTAATTATTATCTTGATTCGAAAATTACATTTCAATGATGGTAGAATCTTGCCAATCTTTTAAGGCTTGTTCTTCTTCATCAGATAAATGATGTAAATGATTTAAAAGTTCTTTGGCTTCTTGACGGGCAATCGCTAAAATATGCGCATCTTCGACCACATTCGCAAAATGAAATTGTGGTAATCCCGATTGGCTACGTCCCATAATATCGCCAATCCCTCTAATTTTCATATCCTCTTGACTAATAAAAAAGCCATCTTGAGATTGGGTCATAATATCCAGTCGTGCTTCTCCTTGTTCAGTAGTATGCGATCCGATGAGGTAACAATAACTTGGTAAATCACTTCGTCCGACCCGTCCTCTTAATTGATGTAACTGAGCTAAACCAAAGCGTTCAGCAGACTGAATTACAATGACTGTCGCGTTAGGAACATCGACACCAACTTCCACCATAGTAGTTGCCACTAAAATTTGGATCTGATTATCATTAAATTGATCCATTACCTGTTCTTGCGCTTCTTTATCTAACTGCCCGTGTAAGACGCCTACTTGATATTGAACAAAAACCTCGCTTAATTGATCGGCAATCTCGATTACATTATCAATCGACTGCATATTTTCTGAAGCATCAATCAACGGCAACACATAATACACTTGATGACCTGCCGCCAGTTCAATATGCATGCGTTCATATACTTCATCTATTTTTCCTGCTTCTACTCGATGGGTAGTAATCGGTTTACGTCCACCTGGTAATTCATCAATGGTCGAAACCGACAATTCGCCATATAATGTCATCGCTAATGAACGAGGAATCGGAGTAGCAGTCATTTGTAATAAATTAACTGCCGTATCATTTTTATTCAGTAAGGCTTGTCTTTGTCCAACCCCAAAACGGTGCTGTTCATCGATAATGACTAAGCCAAGCTGTTTGAATTGAACATTATCTTGAATGAGTGCATGCGTCCCAATCACAATTCGAATTCTACCCGTTTGTAAGCCTTCGATTAAATGTTGTTTTTCTTTTGCTTTTAAATTACTCACTAATAATTCTGCGTGTAAGCCCATCGGTTCAAATATCCGGTTAAAATTTTCATAATGTTGTTTGGCTAGTATTTCAGTAGGTGCCATTAAAGCCGTTTGAAAACCCGCTTGAATCGTTGCGATCATCCCTAAAAAGGCTACTAAGGTCTTTCCACTCCCGACATCACCTTGTAGCATTCGTTTCATAGGATAAGGTGCCATTAAGTCATAACAGATTTCATTCACAGCTTTTTTCTGAGCATTGGTCAATTCATAGGGTAAGGTCTTAATAACATTTTTTAGATCTTCAACCTCATAAAAAATTCGTACACCCTGCTCTTGACTATCACGATAAGCAGCGTTTAATAAGCGCCATTGATATAAGAAAAATTCAAGAAAGATGATTTTGCGCGTCGCTTGTTTCTTTTGCACTGAGTCTTTTGGAAAATGCATTTGATACAAAGCTTGATTCAATGGGATTAAGCGATATTTATCATTTAAATATTGGGGAATAATTTCAGGAATCTGATGATAATATTCATCAAAACCAGCTTGAATTGTTTTTAAAATGGTGATTTGACGAATTCCCTGTTTGCTAGGATAAACACCGGCAATATTATTCTCCCCATCTTCATCAATTTTAATCATTTTCATGCCTAGTAAACTTTGTTGGTTACTTTGCCATTTACCATAAACCACTTTTGTTTGGCCTAATTCAAATGATTTTTTTAAATAAGGTTGATTAAAAAAAACAACTTGGATGACCTCAGTGTCAGACACAGCAAAACGAAATGATAAACGACTCTTGCCCCGACCATAATAATTGACCACCGGTGGTGATACAACTTGTCCTTTTAAGGTTACTTTTTCTTGATCCATAATTGTTTTTAAATCTCGAATTTGAAAATCTTCATAGCGAAAAGGGAAATAAAATAATAAATCTCGAATAGTTAGAATGCCTAAAGAGGCAAATTGTTGTACTTTTGCTGGGCCTACTCCTTTTAAGGTTCCAATACTATCCAACCAATCACTCACTGACCTTGCCTCCTCCCTTAAAATAACACAAAAGAGCCGGGTTGCCCCAGCTCTAACTATCATCCTTAATACACTACTCTGCTGAAATGATATAATTATATACCGGTTGATTACCTTCTACAATTTCAAATTCAACGTCTTCAAATCGTTCTTCTAATTCTTCAGCAATTTGATTTGCTTCATCGACTGAACCGTCTTCGCCAACAATAATCGTCACAATTTCAGTTTCTTCAGTCATCATTAATTTTAAAGTTTGGTCTAATGCAGTTGGAGCATCTTGTACGGATAACATAATTTTACCACTCACAATGCCCATGTAATCATCTTTGTTAATTTTAACACCATCAATTTCGGTATCACGAATAGAATAAGTAATTTGACCACTGGTTACTTGGTGACTCATTGCAGTCATTTGTTCTTTATTTTCTTCAATCGATGCATCCACATTAAAGGCCATTAATGAAGCAATTCCTTCTGGAATGGTAGTCGTTGGAATGACCACTGTTGGAACTTCTGCCACTTGCGTTGCTTGTTCTGCAGCCATGACAATATTCTTATTGTTAGGTAATAAGATAATTTTCTTAGCGTGTACTCTTTCAATTGCTTTAATAAAGTCTTCAGTAGATGGGTTCATGGTTTGACCGCCTGATAACACTTCGGTCACACCAAGTGAGCGGAATAATTCCATAATCCCTTCACCGGCTGCTACTGCGATAATCGCATATTCACGTTCTGGTTCCGTTGGTTTCGCCGGTTCCGCCGCTTGTTTAGCTTTTTCATTTAATGCTTTTTCATCATTTTCTAGACTACGCACTTGTTCACGCATATTATCTACTTTAATCTTAATTAATTCACCAAATTCTTGGCCTAATTGCATAATTTCCCCAGGGTTTTCAGTATGAATATGAACTTTTACGATTTCATCGTCGGCTACTACTAATAATGAGTCTCCTTTTTGATCTAAGGTATTTCTAAATTCATCATAATTAAATGATTTTATAGTAGTAGGTCCTTCCCCAATGCGCACCATGATTTCGGTACAGTAACCATACGTAATCTCTTCAAGGGTCATTGGATTTTCTGCACCCTCTTCAAACATTGCATGTGCATGAGCTTGAGCTTGTTGTGATAATTCATCCGCATCTTGGGCAATACTTGCTTCGCCTTTAAGTGCAGATAAGAATCCTTCATAAACACTTAATAAACCTTTCCCACCTGAGTCAACAACACCTACTTGTTTTAAAACGGGTAATAAGTCAGGTGTCTTGGCTAAAGATTTTTCAGCGCCTGTTACGATTGATTGCATTACTTCAATAATATTATCTGTTTTAGCCGCTTTTTTCTCACCACGAATAGCTGATTCGCGGGCAACAGTTAAAATGGTTCCTTCTACGGGTTTCATCACCGCTTTATAGGCAGCTTCGACACCACCGGCAAAAGCAGCAGCAAAGTCATTAGCATCTAAAGTATCTTTGTCTGTAATTGCTTGTGAAAAACCACGGAAAATCTGCGATAAGATAACACCAGAGTTACCACGTGCTCCCATTAATAAACCTTTAGCTAAAGCACCCGCTAATTCTCCTACTTTGTCAGATTTTGATTGTTTTAAATTTTCTACCCCAGAAGTAAACGACATATTCATATTCGTTCCGGTATCACCATCTGGTACTGGAAACACATTTAATGAGTTAATGAGTTCCATTTGATCATTTAGTCGTTGGCCACCGGCAATCACCATTGCTCGAAATTCGGCTGCAGTTATTTTTGTTAATTCCACTTGAATCCTCCTCGATTTTAAGACTTAGTCCACTTTAACGCCTTGAACATGAACATTGACATAACTTGTCTCAAAACCTAATAATTGTTCAACATTATATTTCACGGCTTGCTGAATATTTTGACAAATGACTGATATTTTGGTGCCGTATGTAACTAAAATATACACATCGACTGCTACATCATTCCCCTGTTGGCTAATGACGACCCCTTTTGCATAGTTATCTTTTTTTAGAATTTCTGTAATATTATCGCGAATAAAATTTTTACTAACCATTCCAACGACACCGTAATTATCGGTAACAGCTGCACCTACTACGGTTGCGATTACTTCGTTGTTTAATGTAATTTGACCATTTGGAGTTTGAATTTTAATAGCCATTTATATACGCCTCCTCAAACTTATGTTTTGTATCGTAATAATTTTACCATAACTAGTGATTAAACGCTATTTATTACGGATGAAATCTGTATATTTTACAGAATAGGTGTCATTAAACTTAAAAACAAACAATTTAAACTCGCTTTACCTATCCCATACAATTTGGCTTGAATTGAAAGCGTCTCAATGAATTTAGTCCTACCCAGTCATTATGACTCTTTTAACAAAAATAGGGACTGGCAATCAACAAGAATGTGTTTGCCTAGCCCCTATTAGTATATTGTGTTAATTATACACGTTCAATTTTACCTGATTTTAAAGCGCGAGCAGATACCCAAACTTTTTTAGGTTCTCCGTCGATCATCACACGAACTTTTTGTAAATTAGCGCCGAAACGTCGTTTGCTTTGATTCATAGCATGAGAACGAGTGTTTCCTGATTTAGCTTTACGACCAGTGAAATAGCATACTTTAGCCATCGTAATTCCTCCTTTATATCGCAGGAGCTGAGTCTCTGCTTTTTCATACCTTACAAATTTACCATAGTTTAGCTGTAAAGGCAAGATACTTTACAGACTTTTTTTGTTTTTTTGTCATTAATAAATGATAATGTCTCATTAATTAACAAATGATTATGTCCCAAATATAAGTTATTCTTATCTTTATAGATAGGAGTGAAAGAATTGGGAGTCGAATTAAATATGTTTGAAGAAGAAAAATATAAAGCCATTAAGGCGGTTCATAATGGTCAAATGACAAAAGAACGAGCAGAAGTAAAACTTGATTTATCACGCAGACAAATTAACCGATTGGTTAAAAAATATAAAGAAGAAGGAAAAGCAGCATTTTTACACGGCAATACCAAGCGTAAACCAGCTACTACTCTCTCAGTTGCAATAAAGAAGAAAATTTTAAAATTATATAGAACAAAGTATAAATCTTTTAATATCACTCATTTTGTGGAAAAACTAAAAGAAGACGAGGAGATAAAAGTATCTTATACCACCGTCTATAAGCTTTTACTTGATCATCATTTATTGTCTCCTAAGGCTTTTAGGCAGACTAAGCGTAAGAAACGGAAGGAATTAAAAGCACTCGAAGAAACGAAAGACAAACTAACCAAACAAGAAGCTAAGACATTAAACGAGTTGGAAGGAGTTAATCCCTTAAAAGCACATCCGACACGATCAAGGAAAAAGTATTTTGGTGAACTCCTCCAAATGGATGCATCAAGTCATGATTGGTTTAAAGATGGTGGTTACGCTCATTTACACGCAGCAATTGATGATGCGACCGGAACAGTCGTCGGTGCTTACTTTAACAAAGAAGAAACGTTAAATGCCTATTATGAAATCTCTAGACAGTATTTGACTACCTACGGTATCCCTTATGAACTTTTAACAGATAATCGAACGGTATTTGAATACAATTTAAAAAAGAACCCTTCTGAAGAGAAAGATTCCTTTACACAATATGGATATGCTTGCCACACATTAGGTATCAAACTCACTACAACGAGTATTCCTGAGACAAAAGGAAAGATTGAACGTTTATGGAACACTTTCCAAGATCGTCTTTTAAATGAGATGGCACTGCTTAATATCCAAACAATAGAAGAAGCAAATAACTTTTTAGTTACATACCTTCCCAAGTACAATAAAAAGTTCGCCTTCTCCATCAAAGATACCAAATCTGTATTTGAAAAGCTACCTGGAAACCAACGAATTGAGCATATTCTCGCTCGTTTCTCAAGACGAGTCATTCAAAACGGACATAGCATTAAATACCAAAACAAAGAATATCATTTACATAACGAAAATGAAAGAGTTCTATTGAGGCCGAAAACGCGAGTGATGGTCATTGAGACGCTAGATAATGAGTTATACGTAAGCCATGGAGAATCGATCTTCAAAATGGAAGAAATAGCCTTTCGAGAGGAACACTCCAAAGCCTTTGACCCACCTGTCAAACCGAAGGTTAGGACTACCTATATACCTCCTCAAAGTCATCCGTGGAAAGGGCCGTCATTTGAAAGGTATCTGAGAATGAAAAAGAACAAAGAAAAAGTCAAAAACTAAATAATAAAAGATGTCTTTTCCATCCAAAAAGACATCTTCCATCATAAAAATAGTTAAACTCAAAAACAGGAAAATTCGGGACATTTTCATTTGTGATTGACAGATACTTTACAGACTTTTTTTGTTTTTTAAAAATTAATGATCATCTTGACCCCACATTACAACAATCATCCCCTTAGTAAATGACAATTCAATCACTGGATGAGTGGGAATAAACTCATTACTAATTAAAGCAGTCGGGGTCTTAAAATCCTTTGCTGGTAAATTATATTTAGCACCTTTAATTTGCCACGAGCTAACTGGGGTTAAAGAAATGATCGATAAATACTTCGCTTGCGATGGATTCAATAATTGATGATAACCTGGTTGATAAAAGCGCGCTTGATGTTGAGCTTCAATAAAATGAAGCTTTTCAACAATGTTTTCAAAGCGCGGTTCCAATACTAACCAAATATTGGCTAAAAAGTGATCAACACGACCGCCTCCACCTAAGGCTCCGTATATTGCAATCGTTTCATATTGAGAGTAATGCTCTAGTACATATAACAAAGCTAATTGCAAATCCGTATCATCTTTTTCTGATGGATAGCGATGAAGTGTTTGCGTATGTTCTTCAATGAAGACTAACTCACTTGCACTAACTGAATCAAAATCACCGAAAGCATGAGTTAAAGTAAAACCGGCTTTTATTAAGCGATAGGCGCCACGATCAACCCCTATTACTATGTCTTCTTCTTTTATTCGCAACTGGTCTAGGGCTGGATTAGGTCCTCCTGCGCAAATAATGACTTTTGCCATTCGCATCGCTCCTTATTTACGTAAAGACTCAATCGCTTGTTGACGGTCCGTTGCGTTAAAAATATAGGACCCCGCTACTAAAACATCGGCTCCAGCCGCCAGACATTGTTGAGCAGTCATTTCATTAATCCCCCCGTCAACTTCAATTTCATATTGATATTGGTGCTGACTACGTAACTCTTTTAATTGACTAATTTTGGTTAAAGTCGATTCGATAAAACTTTGTCCTCCGAACCCTGGGTTAACTGTCATGACCAACACTAAATCCACTTCTGATAATACAGCTTCGATGGCGGACACTGGTGTGCCAGGATTAATCACCACTCCTGCTTTTTTTCCTAGTTGTTTAATCATTTGAATCACGCGATGTAAATGATGAGTGGCTTCGACATGTACCGTAATAATATCGGCCCCAGCATTGGCAACCATTTCGACATATCGTTCTGGTTGTTCGACCATCATATGCACATCAAATACTAAGTCGGTATGAGGTCTTAACCATTGATAAACCATCGGCCCAAAAGAAATATTACCGACAAAGTTACCGTCCATTAGATCTATATGTAAATAATCTGCACCATATTGTTCAATTTCTTTAATTTCAGCTAATAATTTGGTAAAATCCGCACTCAACATTGAGGGAGCTATTTTCATTTTTTATTTCTCCTTTTTACGATAAATCGGTTTTCTTTGTTCAATTTTTTGTAATATTTGACTATAATTTTCATATCGAGAGGTGGCAATTTCGCCGGTTTCAACCGCTTCTTTGACTGCACAGTTAGGTTCATTTTGATGTAGACATCCTCTAAAGCGACACTCAGCACTCTTGTGCCAAATTTCAGGAAAATACTGACTCAGTGCTTCTTTTTCAATTTGTGGAAAGTCAATTGCACTAAATCCAGGCGTATCTGCAAGAAGCCCTTGATATAAGCGATATAAAGTGACTTCACGGGTCGTATGACGTCCACGATTTAAATAATCACTAATTTCACCGGTAGCAATATCGGCTTTAGGTAATAAATCATTTAATAAAGTCGATTTACCTACACCTGATTGGCCCATCACGATGTAAATAGCATCTTTACTAACTACTGATTCTATTTCCTTCGCAAAAGTACTAATCTCTTTTTTAACGATGACTTGATAGCCAATCTTTTGATAAACCTCTTTAATTTCTTTTACTTTTAATTCTGCTGTCGCTTCACCTAACGCTTTTACTAATAAATCATATTTGGTAAGTAAAATAATCGGTTCAATTTGATGAGACTCAATCGATACTAAAAAATAGTCTAATAAATTATAAGAAAAATCTGGTTCGACCAGTGACATCACAATAAACGCATCATCCACATTGGCCACTGGGGGTCTCACTAAACTGTTTTTTCTTGGAAATATCGTTACTAAACGACTTTCGGATTGACTATCGTCAAGATCGATTTCGATTTCAACATGATCCCCAACCAGTGGTTTTACTTGTTGATGTCGAAATTTCCCTTTAGGTTTAGTGGCATATGAATGACCTTCAGACCATACATAATAAAAACCGCTAATCGCCTGATAAATGATCCCTTCTTTCGTAATGATTTGCTTTTCTTTCACAAATTCCCTCCTCGTTTTATAAAAATAGACCACTACTGCCGACTCTAATCGGTCAATAGCAGTCCTTTCACTTCAACTATTGTTCTGGGTAAACAGCATTACTTTCCATATAAACTTCACCATCTCTTAAAATACGATACTGACCGACACCATCATTCTTAATAAAGAATTTTAATTGAACGGTCGTTGTTTCGGTTATTTCAAAACTACGATGTAAAGTATTAATATTGTTTTGTGAATCACCAATATAAACATCGATTACATTTGGTAATGGTTTTTTCATTTCCAAATCAGTGTCTGCATAAGTCGGTAAATATTCAAGCGTGATGGTCTCGGTATGTTGTAGAACCACTTCTTCTTGTGCACCTTTCGAGACAACGACTGAAATAGTATCACCTGGAACTAAAGCTGTACCACTCGCAGGGTCTTGGCTAATAACTTGATCAGCTGATATATAATCATCATAAGCATAGGTGACATCAACATTTAAACCATATTCATCTGCAAAGTTTTGCACCATGGATAAAGGTAAATTATTAAAATCTTGCATAGAAATACTATCCGACATTTGTCCTACTGTAAAGGTAATCGTAGTATCAGTTGGTACTACCTTTGAGCCAGGCTCAACGCTCTGGTCTAAAATAACCCCAACTTGACTTTCATCATTGGTTGCCATTCCGCGTCGCACCACAATAAAGTTAGCATCCGTCAATTCTTTACGAATCGGTTCATAAGCTTCGCCAATATAATTACCAATTTCAACTTGCTCTTTGCCATTACTTACTACTAAGTTAACGGCACTATTTTTTTCAATACGTGAATTGGCTTCCGGTTTAGTTTCAATAGCCGTTCCCGCTGGTAAGGTCTTATCCCATTGGGGAATAATTTGATTGACGTTTAAATTATTTTCTTCTAATAACTTTATCGCTTCTTCTTGCGTTTTATTGTATACATCCGGTATCGTTACAAAACGGGTAGTCTGACCATAGACATAATAGGCACCAAGTAATAAAAGTACTAGTAATAACAGACCCACTAACCAACGCACGAAACGATAATTTTTGCGCACAGGTTCAATCGGTGGGACGACATCAAAACTAGGTACTAATTCTTCATCCAAAGGTTCTGGCGCTTCCATTTTTTCATCTAAAGCTTTATGAGCTGAAGAGATGGGTTTAATTGGTTTTAAAACCGTGGTTTCAGACATATCCTTTGGTACAAAAAGTGCTTCATTCATACGATTAGCACTTAAACTAGTGGTCAAGTCTTGATGCATTTCTTCGACAGAATTATAGCGATCGGCTGGATTTTTTGTTGTCGCTTTTAAGACCACATTTTCCAAACTTTGTGGCACATAATCGACCGTTTCTTTCACACGGGGAAAGGCCTCTTGGAAATGTTTAAGAGCAATCGACACCGCCGATTCGCCATTAAAGGGAACGGTACCTGTAATCAATTCATATAATACGACCCCAAGGGCGTAAATATCTGATTTAATCGTTGCGCTACTACCACGAGCTTGTTCTGGTGATAAATAATGAACCGAACCTAATAATGTATTCGTTTGGGTAATACTGGTGTCCGATAAGGCAATCGCAATCCCAAAGTCAGTAATTTTCACTTCATTATTTTCCGTGATTAAAATATTTTGCGGTTTAATATCACGGTGAATAATACGGTTTTTATGGGCAATTTCAATAGCTGACAAAATTTGACTCATAATCGAAACCGTTAATTCTAATGAAAGTGGCGCATTTTGTTTAATAAAGGATTTTAAATCTGTTCCCTTCACATACTCCATTACAATATATTGTTGTTGATCGGTCTCATCGACATCATAAACTTCAACAATATTATGATGCAGTAATTGACTGGCAGACATCGCTTCTCTTTGGAAACGACGTATCGCATCTTTATTATCTTGGAAGTCAAAGCGTAAAACTTTAACAGCAACATCACGATCTAGTATTAAATCACGTGCTAAAAATACATTCGCCATGCCACCTTGACCAATAACATCATATATCTGATAACGATCCGAGAGTTTATCTCCTATTTCAATCATGCTGACACCTCCTCATTTGAGAATTCAGATGCTAAAATAACGGTAATATTATCAGTTCCTCCCGCATTATTTGCGGCTTCAATTAATTTTTCAGGAAAATCATCTGCAAGACGATCCTGATTAAACATTTCAAGCAATTGTGTATCTTCTACCATATTGGTTAAGCCATCTGAACAAAGCATCAGCATTTCTACTTGTTCCAATGGAATCAAGTTGCTTTCAGCTTCAACATCAGGAGTGCCACCAATTGATTGAGTCACCACATTGCGTTGCGGATGCATTTGACCTTCTTCTTTCGTAATTTCACCTGTTTTAATCAAGACATTGACTAAAGAATGATCTTCGGTCACTTGACGTAATTGGCCTTCTTTATAGACATATGCCCGGCTATCCCCTACATGTACGATAACCAATTGATTTTCAACTACTATAGCCGCGACTAAGGTTGTTCCCATGCCTTCCAGTTGACTTTCTGACTTCGATTTTTCATAAATATATAAATTAACGGCTTCAATTTGTTCTTTTAACCACGTTTGAATATTGGTTAAATCAAATTTTTCTTCAGTTTGAACAAAGCGCTCCCCTAAAAATTGAGTGGTTTGTTTACTCGCGACATCGCCCGCTTGATGCCCTCCGACACCATCACATAAAATAAATAATACTTGCTGATGTTGATTTGTAAAATAATCAGCATAGTCTTGATTTGATGAACGTTTTCGTCCAACATTTGAACGGACTTTGATTTTCATCCTTTCACCTCTCATATAAACCTGTGTTTATTTTTTAACGAAACGACTAATAAAGAAGCCGTCTGTATGATATTGATGCGGCCAAACTCGAATTTGACCTGCTGAATTAAGTAAATCTGCTTGTAATAATTCTTCTGGTTGAATTGGATCTAATTGAAAATCAGTATGATTGGCTAAAAATTGATCAACCATTTGCTCATTTTCAATTGGAGCTAGTGTACATGTGCTATAGACTAACACCCCTCCAGGTTTCAATAAACTTGCGACATGATTCAATATTTCAGCTTGGATTTTTGCTAATTCAACCAAATCTTGTGCTTGCTTTTCATATTTTATTTCTGGTTTTCGACGCATCAAGCCTAAACCGGAACATGGAGCATCCAAATATATTGTATCATATAATACATTATTTTTCGGCAAAAATTTTGACGCATCGGCCTGTTGGGTGGTTACTTTTTTAACTAGACCCATTCGTTGTAAATGTTGATCTACTTTCTTTAATTTATAGCTCGATAAATCCAAGGCAGTCAAATGGCCTGTCGTTAATAATTGGGCAATATGCGTCGCTTTACCACCAGGTGCTGAACAAGCATCTAATATTTGCTCTGTTCCGATTATTTTTCCTAATGGTGCGACTAACATGCTGGACTCATCTTGAATGGTCACTCGTCCTTCTTTAAAGACATTAGAATGAATCAAATCACCACTTTGTACGATTAAGCCATAAGGTGACACCTTACTAGGCTCAGTGATCACTTGTTCGGTTTGTAATTGTTGCTGAATCTCTTGACGTTGATCAGTATTCGCAATCACCCGCGCTGATAAATGGGGTGTCTTTAATAAACTCTTTAGTAATAATTCCAACTGTTCACTTTGATCCCCTAACCAGTGTGAAAGTTGCTCGACTAACCATAATGGCATGCTGTATTGAATACTCAAATAGTCATATAATGCCGTTGTCTTATCAGGTAATACCCTTAAAGGTTGGCGTTTAAACTGTCTTAAAATGGCATTAACAAACTTGCCTAAACCACCATGCCCATTCGTTTTCGCAATTTCGACTGCTTCATTTAAAACGGCATGATCTGGGATTTTATCTAAAAACAATAGTTGATAGACACTTAAGCGGAATAAAGAAGCAATCCAAGTATCGACTTTCTTCCCCTTTATAAACGGTTCTAAATAATAATCTAACGTTAAGCGTCTTTGCACTACACCATAGACTAATTGTACCAATAATTTTTGGTCCAATTCATTCAAGTGAGTATGTTGTAAGGTTTGATCGATTAAAACATTAGAATATTGATTTTCATATTCAATTTGATGAATTAGTTTGAGAGCTTGCCATCTAACATTATTGGCTAACTGTTTTTCACTTCGTTGTTTTATTTTCATTTGTAGTCACTCTATTCAAATCGTTGCCCGATTAAATCTTCAGCATTAATTCCATTTAAAAAAGTAGCTGCATCCATTCTCCTTTTGCCGCTTGGTTGTAATGACGTTATCGCATAATAGCCTTCTTGGCATTGGACAATTACTTGGTCATCTTCTACAGCTACAATCGTCCCTGGTGCTACAATTTGCGGTGTGGAATAAGTTATTGGTTGCCCTTCCCACACTTTTAAACGTTGACCATTCCACATAGTATAAGTTGAAGGAAATGGTCGAAAAGCTCTGACATGATTATGTACTGCAGTTGCTGATTGCGACCAATCAATTTTTTCTTGCTCCTTAGAGATAGTGGGAGAGAAAGTAACCAACTGTTCATCTTGCTTAATAGACGTTATTTCCCCTGCAAATAATGGCGGTAATGTTTCTAATAATAAATCGCGGCCTATTATTGCTAAACGTTTGAACAATTGACCGACGTCATCAGTATAATGAATAGGTGTCTTAGCTTGTGCTAAAATATCACCCGCATCCATTTCTTTTTCCATATACATAATCGAAATACCGGTTTCCTCTTCACCTTGCCAAATCGCATAATGAATCGGTGCCCCACCGCGATATTTTGGCAATAGTGATGCATGCACATTAATGGCTAAATATTTTGGATGTTTTAATAATTTTGTCGGCACAAATTGACCATAAGCGGCCGTGACAATTAAATCAACGTCCATGGCTAATATTTGTTCCATCTCTTCTGATTTACCTAATTTTTCCGGTTGGAAAACAGGAATTTGATGACTCAATGCTACTTCTTTTACTGGCGAAGCAGTTAATACTTTTTTACGACCTACTGGGCGATCTGGTTGAGTCACAACGGCAATCACTTCATATAATGAGGATTGTGCTAAAATCCCTTTTAAAACTGTTGCTGAAAATTCAGGTGTCCCCATAAAAATAATCTTCTTCATATAATTTACCTCCTCTAAATAAAATGATAAGGTTCATGGTCAATTGAAACATAAAGACCTTGCCGTGATTCATTTTGAGCTTGATTAACAATTTCACTGATTTTATTTTGAATGAATTGCTTATCTTTATACTTTAGTAACAATTGAAAATAATAAACGTCGTTGATACGGGCAATGGCGCCTCTTGATGGTCCTAACAATAGTAATTGTTGTTGTTGTTCCAAAGATGGATTAGATAATAATTGTTTTAACTGGTGAATTTTTCGTTCGGCCATCCCTTGATTTTTACTTGAGACAGTGACTAACGTTGTATAATAATAAGGGGGATAATTCCCAATATGACGACGTTTCATTTCGTATTTAAAGAAATCTTCATAATCGTGTGTTTTCACCAATTGCATTACATAATGATCGGGATTGTACGTTTGAATGATGACTTTCCCTTTTAATTGACCACGTCCGGTTCGCCCTGCTACTTGCGTTAATAATTGAAAGGTTTTCTCTCCCGAACGAAAATCCGGTATATTAAGGGCGGTATCCGCATTAATCACACCGACTAAAGTAACATTTTCAAAATCAAGTCCCTTAGCAATCATTTGTGTCCCTAATAAAATATCGGCTTCTCTATTAGCAAATTGTCTTAAAATTCTTTCATGGTCCCCTTTTCTTCTAGTTGTATCATTATCCATGCGTAAAATACGCGCATATGGAATTAATTCTGTTAAAGTCTCTTCAATTTTTTGAGTTCCAGAACCTAAACTGCGAATATGTGAACTGCCACATTGAGGACATTCAGTTGGTACTATTTGTTGAAAATCACAATAATGGCATTTCATTCGGTTCTCACTCTTATGATAGGTCAGAGAAATATCACAACGTGGACATTGAACGACATATCCACATTCGCGACATTGCATATAGGATGCATAACCACGACGATTTAATAACAATACAATTTGTTGTTCTTGACTGATGGCTTGCTCGATTGCTTGTTGTAATGGTGGCGATATCTCGGTAAAAGTCTTAGAAGCTAAGACTTTGGTCATATCGATTAATTCTACTTCCGGTAATTCAGAAAAGTTTGCTCGTTCACTCATCATAACGAGTTGATAATGGTTCACCTGAGCTCGAGCACGACTTTCTAAAGATGGGGTAGCACTCCCTAAAACCACAGGACATTGATGGTATTGACTGCGCCATAAAGCAACATCACGCGCGTGATAACGTGGATTATCGGATTGTTTATAAGTCGTTTCATGTTCTTCATCAATGATGATAATACCAATATTATTCAATGGTGCAAAAATTGAAGAACGTGCTCCTACCACAATCGTTGCCTCACCTTTAATAATCCGCTGCCATTCATCGTATTTTTCCGTAGTGGACAAACCCGAATGTAAAACTGCCACTCCTTCTTGGAATCTGCCTACTACTCGATTGACCATTTGTGGAGTCAAGGCGATTTCTGGTACTAATAATAAAGCCGACTGACCTTGTTGACGGGCTTTTTCCATTAATTGTAAATACACTTCAGTCTTGCCACTACCGGTAACGCCTTCCAATAGAAAGGTGTTAGCTTGCCGTTTTTCTACGGATGCTACAATAGTATCATAGGCGTTTTGTTGATTGGGTCTTAATGTTTTGGCTGTCGTTTGCAGAAATTCCTGGTCCTTTAATGGATTACGGTAAACAGCTACTTCAGATTTGATTAACCATCCCTTATCAATGGCGGTATTAACAACCGCGCGACTGAGACCGGTTATTTGACAAAACTCTTGGATCGCAATTGGATAAGATATTTTCGGATGATTGATTAAATAGTCAAGCAATTGTTGTTGTTTTTTAGCGCCTTTGCTTAAAGTTTCATAAGCGGCTTTATATTGTTGTTCATCCAAAACTTTATCAATTACTTGTATCCTTTTGGTTGTTTTTCGATCTAAGACTCGATTTTCTAGTTCAATAGCGTCTTGATCAATTAATGCCTTTATTTGATTAGGTGTTAACATCGTTTCTAGTAGCGATTTTTCAATCTCAATGTCTTCGATGTAAGTATTTGTCAAGCCTTGGATTTGATCTTGATTATGAATTAAAAAGTACGATTCGTATTTTACTTTTAATAAATTAGGTAACATCGTTTGTAAAACAGCAATTCTAAAGGCCTGCAAATGATTAGCTAAGTAGTCACTTAATTCGATTAATTCTTGATTCAAAAAACTACGATAATCTAATAATTTGCTAATTGGTTTCAATGTTCCAGTAAAATTAGTTTCATCTGAAAAACCAACCACAAATCCCAGTAATTGCCTTGGACCAAAAGGCACTTCAACACGCATGCCTAATTGAATGGCTTCTTCCCACTGTTCGGGGACTAAATAGTCAAATTCTCGATTAACTTGAGCGACTGGAATATCGATAATCACTTTAGCAAGCATTAAATCACCACCTTCATAACTATATATGCTATCACAAAAAGCCATTTAAATATAGATATATATACGTTTGCCTAGAAAAAAAACCAGCAAATTATCTTAATTAACAATACATTTAACCATAATAAAAACTACCCTCATAATAGTACAAAGGATAGTTTAAAGAAATATTTTATAATACAGAAATTTTATTCGCTGTTTCTACATAATAATCATTAAAATGCGTTTTCCAATAAACCCATAACAGCAGTAAAATATAAAGCGTACTTTGTGTTAATGCCATCACATTAGGATCTTTCACTAAGAAGCCTATTATCATCGCTACCAAAGTGGGAACTCCAAAGGTATTTAGTGATAGCTGTAAGGCCTCATTAAAGTTAGCAATTGTAAATATTTTTCCAAACTTCGTTAACCAAAGTAAAAAGGCTGTCCCTAATAATAAACCGACGAAGTTAAAAAACATTAAAAACCATACATTAATAAAATTAGTTAACACAATCGATAAACGATTGGCTTGGAACCAATGTTGAGATAATAAAGCAATTAGTGCTTCTTTGTCTGCCACCGTGGTTAATGGTAGCTCTTCATTATAGGTTTGTTTAATCTCTGGATTCTTTCCTTCTTTAATAATAAAGCCATCTGGAGCAATTAATATGGAGTTTTCTACTAGAGAATCACTCTCTACCTCATTGATAGAAGGTATAAATTGACTTGTTCTATCAACTGTTCCCTCTGTTACCATTTGGTTAAATTGTTGAACTGTTTCATTGTTCATTGTCGCTAGCGCATTTGGTACAAAATCATTCAAGTTAGCCGATTGGATTTTACCTAATTGAACCGATAATGGCATTAACATTAGACCATTCAGTAATAAAATAATTAACACAATTTGCCACCAAGCTAATTGTTGACGATTTTTAAAAATTTTTTTCGCTGAAAATATATTTGTAAAATAATTAATTGGAAATGCTTTGTTCATTATACTCACCTCATTTTACCTATTATATCACTAAAAAAAGAAAAAAGTGGACATGAAGTAGAAAATCAAAAGATTTTTCACTTCGTCTGCCCACTTTTATATCATTAACAAATATCAAATCAATGCTTGTTTGTACTTCTTAAAAAATACAAAGCAGTGAAATACTGATTATTTTAAACATCCAAACATTCGATTGATTAACCTTTTGTTCCACCCTTAGTTAAGCCAGTAACAAAGTTTTTTTGTAAGACAAAGAAAAGAATGGAAATTGGCACGGCAATTAAAATAGAACCGGCCGCAAACAATGCTACTTTTTGGTTACGTTGGTCATTGATAAAGGTTTGTAAACCTGGAGCTAATGTATATAATTCTTCTTTACGTAATAAGAATTTAGATAACATAAAGTCTCCGAATGGTCCCATAAATGCCCATAAAGCTTGGACAGCAATCATTGGACGCACTAATGGTAACACAATTTGCCAGAATCTTCTAAAATGTCCTGCACCGTCTAAATTGGCTGATTCGTCTAAATCATAAGGAACGGTATCAAAGTACCCTTTCATTAACCAAGTATTCATTGGAATACCGCCACCAATATAAATTAAGGATAGGAACCAGAATTGGTTAATAGCTTTCATCAAGAGTGCCATTACGAAGAAGGCTGTTAAGGCTGCCATCGTCGGAACCATTTGCACAATTAAGAAGAACATTAAACTATTTTTACGACCAAAGAAATTGTATCGACTATAAGCATAACCAGCTAGGGTTACTGCCATAACTTGAACGACCATGGTACTAATCGCAACAATTAGAGTGTTTTTGTACCATTGTAAATAATAGGTCTCTTCAAATAATCGTTTAAAATGATTTAAGGTCCATTTTGAATTAAAATTTAGATCAAATGCGGTAATATTACCTGCTCTAAAAGCCGAACTAATTGTAATTAATAATGGATAAATAATGATAATCGATAAGAGAATCATATAAAAATATGTAAAGAATTGTCCCAAAAACTTTTTGAATTTGGCAGATGCAAATAATTTTTTCATGTTGATTATCCCTCCATTTCAAAAGCTTTTGTGCGTTTGAAGACGATTAACGATACTGAAATAACCACCACTGAAATAATCAGTGTCAAGGCTGCCGCAAATGAGAATTGCGGTGAAGTTCCAGTTGTTAACTTATAGATCCATGAAATTAAAATGTCGGTTGCACCAGCGCCGCCACCCACTGATCCAGGTCCACCATTGTTAAATAGATAGATCATCGTAAAGTTATTAAAGTTACCTGTATATTGAGTTAAAAATGTTGGAGCAGCAACAGAGAAAATTACAGGTAAAGTAATCGATGTGAAACGTTTAAAAGCATTCGCTCCATCAATTTTGGCTGCCTCATATAAATCTTCGGAGATAGATTGAAGAATACTAGTTACCATAACATAAATATAAGGGAATCCTAGCCAACCTTGAACCATAATAATCGCAACTTTGGTCCAAAACGGGTTGGTTTTCCAAGCGATCTTTCCAATCTCAACAAATGGAATTAATTTATTGATAAACGGTATCACTTGTGTATTCATCGCACCAATCGAGTCATTAAACATATTTGAGAAAGTTAAAATCGTAATAAACGCTGGCACAGCCCATGGTAATAAGAAAATTACCCCAAAAATACGTTTGAATTTAATAAACGGTTGGTGAGCTACAACAGCTGTGAAAATACCGAGAACAATTTGTAAAGTAGTCGCACACAATGTCCAAATTAACGTCCACATAAAAACGGATGTAAAGGCATCTCTAAAAGTGCTTAATGTAAAGATATTCGCGAAATTTGCAAACCCAATCCAGTCTAATAATTTAGCTGGTGGCATATTTTTAAAATCATAATTTAAAAATGCTGTAAATAACGTTACTAAAACCGGGAAAATAATAGCAAAAGTCATAAAAATATATGCCGGGACAATTAATAAATAAGGGAACCCATTATCTAAAATATTATCTATATGTTCTTTAAATGTTTGATTAACTTTAAATCCTTCATTCCAAAGATTCGCAATGCGTTTGGCATCCATCATATTGAAAATCAAGAAAATTAAGAATACGATCGTAATGATAATTTGTAAAGTACCAATAATCATTAAGAATAGGGAGTTATCACCTTTTACCCCCGGAGTATCCCCTAATGTAATAAAGTCAGTCAACGCACCAAAACCAAAACTTACTAATTCATAAACAAACAACCCGGTAATTCCTAAAAAGGTTAAACCTTTAATCAATTGTTTATTATATATTTGACCTAGTCCTGGAATCAACGACAAGAGCATCGCTAATGTCGGATTTTGTTTTTTGGCTGTCTGACTCATAAAATCACTCCTTTAAATAAAATGCTGTTTAACTATTAATATCTGGCAGAAGATCAACCTCTGCCAGATAAAAATTTACGATTCACGAAATTTTAATACTTTTGTTCGATTGATTGTTTGATTAATTCAACAGCAGCATCAGCAGCTTCTTGAGCTGATTTATTACCAGAACCAGCATCGAACATTAAGTTTTCAGCACCTGTCCATACTTCACTCATTTGTGGAATGTTTGGCATTGGTACAGCATTTGAATAAACATCGATAACCGCAGTTGTTAATTCATTACCAGCTTCAGCAGCAACTTTACGAGCTACTTGGTTAGCAGGGATTTGTCCACTTTCTTCGTACATAGCCGTTTGCATTTCTTCAGATGTTACCCAATTTAAGAACTCTTGTGCTAATTCTTGTTTGTCAGTAAATGCTGAAACTACCCAACCTTTACCACCAGCAAATGGTTTGTATTCTTCACCATTTGGTAATGTAGGGATCTTAGCAACACCAAAGTTCACGCCTGCTTCTTTAATTGCAGCAGCTTGCCATGGTCCGTCAATAATCGCAGCAGCTTTACCATCAGTAAATTGTTGCATTACAAAGTCACTTACTGACGAAACATCTAACATACCTTGTGGCCATACATTTTGGAACCAGTCCACCGCATAGTTAATACCTTCTACTGCCCCTTCAGAGTTTAATCCTAAGTCTTCGTAGTTAGTTCCGTCTTCACCGAATACATAACCACCATAACCAGCTAATAAACCATAACTATGGTAGAAGTTAGTCCATTGTGCTAGGAACGCTGTAGATTTTCCATCTTCACCAGCAAAAGCATATTTTTCATCCTTAGTTAACTCACGTAATTCATCAAAAGTTTTTGGCGCTTCAGGTAGTAAGTCTTTGTTGTAGTATAAAACAATTGTTTCGATAACAGCAGGCGCACCATAAACAACACCATCCGTTGATACTTGTTGTTTATCTGTATCATCATAACCTGCTTCTTCGTTTAACGTTACTTCGTTAATTAAACCTGTTTGAGCTAATGAACCGATACGGTCATATGGTGCAATTAAAACATCTGGAGCAGTTCCAGCAGGACCATCTAATGCTAAACCATCTACTTTTTCAAACATATCAGCATCTAATAATTCTACTTTCACACCATATTCTTCTTCGAATTTAGCGATGTGATTTTTAACATAGTCATATTCTCCAGCTGCAGAAACAACTAATGTTTCTTCTTGAGCATCAGCAACTAATACACCAGTTGACACTAATGTAGTTAAAGCTGTAACAGTAGACAAAGTACCAATTGCCAATTTTTTCAAATTCAATTTCATAATTGAAACCTCCTAAATATTGCGTAAATCGCTTTCTTAACTATATTATCTAATATAATTGGAAATAATACAATAGGTTTTTAATTCTGTTAACGGTAACAGAATGATAATCACTAGTAAAGCCGGTTATTCTATTGTGACTTCATTTAATATGTAGCCAATTAATCGTATTATTATGAAAAGATTTGGTTTGTTTCAAGAAACAAATTGCTTGTTTTGCTTTATACGAATAAATTATCATCCATTTTCATCAGCGCAAAAAAAAAAAAAAAGTGAGTAAGCATTCTAAAATCTTTTGGTTTTAGATTGCTTACCCACCCCCCCACACTTGGGAATGGACCAGAAGTCGAACATGAATAGTCTTGTTTTGTCTGCCCAAACTCTTTAAGACCTGGTTTAAGACCTCACAACGACTGCAGCCTCAATTAAAGACTGGGAATCAAAAATTTAAAATTTTTGCGCCTAATTTCTAAGCTTTTATTTTGTCGTTGTATTAAGTAGTGATCAACACCTTATGTGTTAACCACCCTTTGCTGCTTAAACATCGAGAGTCGCTATTAGCAACTCATCATCATCTTATAAACGACGATGTTGACTAACGGCAATTTTATTGATGGCTCTTTCTAGTGAAATTTTTGCTCGTTTAAATTTACGAGAATCTTTCTCCCTTAAGGCGGCAGCCATATCTTCTTCAGCTTGTTGTTTTTGAATTTCAACAGCTGCTTCATCAATGTCACGAGCACGAACAGCATAATTAGAAATGATTTCTAATTGATTGTTCGCCATTGATAGAATGCCACCATTAATCGCAATATAATCAACCGGTTCTCCATCTTCCACTCGTGTTACTTTAACAGCCGAAATGACTAATGGCGTTAAAATAGGAATATGATTCGGCATAATGGTCAATCCGCCTTGGGTTGTCTTCACATTACAACCATAGGAACGGTGTTCATAGATAATACCATCAGGTGATGAAATGGTCACAGTCATATATGGACGACTATTATTTTCATTATTTGCCAATTCATTCACTTCCTTATTCTAATTCTTCCGGTAGATTTGCACCTAATTTTTTTGCTTTTTCTATCACTTGATCAATATTACCAACATTACGGAAAGCTTCTTCTGGAAGAGTATCGTATTTACCATTTAGAATACCCTCGAAGCCATCTAGTGTTTCTTGAATAGTGACAAATGATCCTGGTAAACCAGTAAAAGCTTCAGCCACATGGAAGTTTTGCGATAAGAAATATTGGATACGACGGGCTCTTTTCACCGTGATTTTTTCCTCATCTGATAATTCATCAATCCCTAAAATGGCAATGATATCTTGCAATTCACGGTAACGTTGTAAAACAGTTTGCACTTGACGGGCAATTTCATAATGACGCAGACCCACTATTTCTTCAGATAAAGCACTTGAAGTGGATGCCAATGGGTCAACAGCTGGGTAAATCCCTTGTTCTGCTAAATGACGCTCTAAGTTGGTAGTCGCATCTAGATGGGCAAAGGTTGTCGCAGGAGCAGGGTCCGTATAGTCATCGGCTGGCACATATACCGCTTGGATTGATGTAATGGAGCCGTGCTTCGTTGACGTAATTCGTTCTTGCATTTGTCCCATTTCACTAGCTAAAGTTGGTTGATACCCTACCGCTGAAGGCATCCGACCTAATAAGGCTGACACTTCTGAACCCGCTTGAGTAAAACGATAAATATTATCAATAAATAATAAGACATCTTGTTTCAATTCGTCACGGAAATACTCCGCCATTGTAAGTCCTGTTAAGACCACACGCATACGTGCTCCTGGTGGTTCATTCATTTGACCAAAAACCATGGCCGTCTTCTTGCTTACACCTGACTCACGCATTTCAAAAACGAGGTCATTCCCTTCACGGGTACGTTCTCCAACCCCAGTGAAAACTGAGATACCTCCTAATTGTTCTGCAATATTATGAATTAATTCTTGAATTAAGACCGTTTTACCAACACCAGCACCACCGAATAAACCGATTTTTCCCCCTTTAATATAAGGAGCTAATAAATCGATAACCTTAATTCCGGTTTCTAAAACATGAAAACTATTATCTAAGTCTTCATACTTAGGCGCTTCACGATGAATACTTTTGCGTTCAACATCGTCGCCAACCGGTTCTAGTTCATCAATTGTCTCACCTAAGACATTGAATACTCTACCTAAAGTGGCTTCGCCGACTGGCACTTTAATCGGTGTTAAATAATCCACAACTGTCATTCCGCGTTCCAAACCATCGGTTGATTCCATCGCAATTGTCCGGACCATTCCATGACCTAAATCCAGTGCAACTTCTAAGGTTAATAATTTTTCTTCATCCGAAATATTTTCTTGCATTACATCCGCCATATCAGCGTTCGTTACAATTAATGCATTATGAATGTCAGGACCACCATTTTCAATTGGGAAAGTGACATCGACTACGGGTCCAATAACTTGTTCAATACGACCAATTCGCATGTACAACATTCCTCCTTCTAATCATTCAGTGCTTGTGCACCGCTAATTATTTCAATAATTTCATTCGTTACTTTTAATTGTCTTTTTTGATTATATTGTTGTTTTAAATTTTCAATCATTTCCTCTGCATTATCCGTCGCACTACGCATCGCACTCATACGACTAGCATGTTCAGATGTTTTTGCATCAATAATCGCACCATATATTTGACTTTCAGCGTATTGAGGCAATAATACATCTAGTAGTTCGCTTTCAGAAGGTTCAATTAAAAACTCAACTTCTGTTTCGGTATTTTCTAATTCTTCCTCTAACTCTAAATCGGTAATGGGTAAAATTTGTTCAGCCCGAAATTGAGAAGTCATTGGATTAATATGATGGTTATAACAAACATATAAGGCATCAAAGACTTGTTCTTTAAACAATTCGACCGCTTTTTTTACAATCTTCGACACTTCAAAAAAGCTAGGGTGATCGGTTAAATTATGAATTTCATAAGCGACTTCATACCCTTCATCGCGACAGAATTTTGCGATTGGTTCCCCTATTGCTAACACTACCACTTCGCTTTTATCTTGATGGTCTTGTTTAAACATCGTTTCGGTTGCTTTTAAAATCGAATGATTGTAGCCACCTGCTAAACCTTTATCTGATGTAATAATTAAATAACCGGTTTTCTTAATCGGTCTTTCAATTAACATATCATGAAAATCAATATCTTTTACTTCATTGACATCCATCGGTACACCATCATCTAATAAATCAAATTGTTGTTTACCTAAACGGGCAACCATTTTCTTTAATTTTTGGCCATAAGTAAAATAACGACTCGAAGTTTGCACCATTTTATTATATTTAGAAGCAGATACCATCTGCATCGCTTTGGTAATTTGAGCTGTTTTGCGAGTGGAGTCGATTCTCTTTTTTATTTGGTTTAATGACATACCACTACCTCTTTCTAAATCTATTGTGCTATTTGAGAATGTTCTTCTAAAATGGTTTGTAATAAATCTTC
Organism: Globicatella sp. HMSC072A10; assembly: GCF_001811625.1. NCBI lineage: Bacteria > Bacillati > Bacillota > Bacilli > Lactobacillales > Aerococcaceae > Globicatella > Globicatella sp. HMSC072A10. Next base: position 30,246 of record NZ_KV805635.1, read on the forward strand.
TTCAGGCATTCGATGGTTGCGACTAATATCACGTAAAACAACATCATAACGTTCTTCTAAGAAATTATAGAGTGATTGTTCATACTCTTTTAGTTTATCAATCCCAACACTATCAAGATAGCCATGATTTAAGGCGTAGAATAAAATGATTTGTTTTTCAACACTTACTGGTTTATGTAAAGGTTGTTTTAACACTTCAACCGTTCTACGTCCTCGATTTAATTTTTGTTGTGTTAAAGCATCTAAGTCTGAACCGAATTGTGTAAAGGCTTCTAATTCACGGTAACTAGCTAAATCAATTCGTAAAGTACCGGACACTTGTTTCATTGGTTTTAATTGTGCCGATCCACCAACACGCGATACCGATAAACCGGCATTAATTGCGGGTCTGACACCAGAGTGGAATAAATCACTTTCCAAGAATATTTGTCCATCGGTAATGGAGATGACATTCGTTGGAATATAAGCCGAAATATCTCCTGCTTGCGTTTCAACTATTGGCAGTGAGGTAATAGATCCTCCACCTAACTTATCAGATAATTTTGCAGAACGCTCCAATAAACGAGAGTGTAAATAGAAAACATCTCCAGGGTAAGCTTCACGACCTGGTGGACGTTTTAATAATAAACTCATTTCCCGATAAGCCGCTGCTTGTTTTGATAAATCATCGTAAATAATTAAAACATGCTTGCCTTCATACATAAATTCTTCGGCCATTGCCGTTGCAGAGTATGGTGCTAAATAAAGTAATGGCGCCGGTTGTGAAGCACTTGCACTCATTACAATTGAATAGTCCATCGCACCATGTGCTTGCAATGTCGTCACAATGTTTTTTACAGTTGATTCTTTTTGACCAATCGCGACATAAATACAAATAACATCTTGTCCTTTTTGATTTAAAATCGTATCAATCGCTAAAGATGTTTTACCGGTCTTACGGTCCCCAATAATCAACTCACGTTGACCACGTCCGATTGGTACTAAAGAGTCAATGGCTTTAATACCTGTTTGCAATGGCTCATTAACACTTTGACGTTCCATAATTCCTGGCGCATCTGCTTCAACAGGTCTTGTTTTTTTATAGTCAATTTCACCAATTCCGTCAATCGCTTGACCTAGAGGATTAATAACACGACCTAATAGGCCATTTCCTACCGGTACTTCCATGATTTTATGTAAACGACGGACTAAATCACCTTCGTGAATATTCACATACTCACCAAAAATAATAATCCCGACATCTTTGGTTTCTAAATTTTGAACCATCCCAATTGTTCCATTAGCAAATTCAACCATTTCTCCGACCATGACATTTTCTAATCCATAAGCACGGGCAATCCCATCCCCAATGTAAGAAACTGTTCCAATTTCTTCAATTAATTCTTCACTGTGGAATTGACGAATTTGTTGACGAAGACGTTCATCTAATCTTTCTAAACTCATTTCAATCCCTCCTAATAATGCCAATTACGATCTAAATGACGTCGTAATTCTTTTAAAGTCTTTTTACCCGTTACTTCATAATAGTAACTTTCACTTTGAATACGGACACCCGTAATTAAACTTGGATCGACGACTGTCGTAATACGACGTAATGGCTTTTTGGTAATATCTAAAAATTTACGCACAATGCGTTCTTTTTCCTCGTCAGTTAAAGGTACCGCAGAGGTAATCATTAACATTTCACTTTGATTTTGTTCTTTTTTAAGAGAAGTCCCTTCATCATTCATCATGTTTAACATGATTTTTCCTAAAAGTTCATCTTCAAAATGCTCACGATTCGCATCAGGATTATCATCGTTCCATTTTTGAATTGAATCACGAATACGTTCTTGATTGATTTTTTTTAATAAAGCATCTTCTTCGTTTTTAACTTTCTTATTACGCGTTAACGATGCATTAACACTTGTTTGATTTAAAGTTTCATTTTCACTCATCATGCTATATCATCCATTCCTGCAATGAAATCATCGACCAATTTATGGTAATCTTCCTCTTTAATTTCACGGCGTAAAATTTTCTCTGCAATTTCAATAGCAATATCAGATACTTCATTTTTAATTTCATTTAAGATGCGTTCACGATCTTGTTCAATTTCTGAATTAGCAGATTCATGAAGACGTGCTATCTCCTCTTTTGCTTCTTTAATCATATTATCTTGAATTTGTAAGCTTTGTTTTTTAGCTGCTAAGATAATTTGATTGGCTTCCGCACGTGCATCTTTTAATGCTTGTTGAGCATCTTCTTTCGCTTTAGTACTCGTAGCTTTCTCTTCAGCTGCTTGTGCTAAATCTCCTTCGATAATTTGACGACGTTGTGCTAACATCGACATAAAAGGTTCCCAAGTGAATTTCTTAATAATCATTAGTAAAGCGACAAACGCAATCATCGTAACGATCGTATTGCCTAATGCGGTGTTTCCACTTGATGCATATACAATTAACATTTTAATCCTCCTTCATTTAGTATCGTCAGCTTAATTATTTTAATTATCTGAAAACTAAAATAAAGGCGATAACCACGGCCATAATCGGCACCGCTTCAATTAACCCTACTCCAAGGAACATGGTCATACGTAATTTACCCTCTAATTCTGGTTGACGTGCAATTGATTCGATTGTTTTTGAAATAACCATACCATTACCAATTGATGCAGAAAGAGCAGCAATCGCAACAGCAATAGCAGCAGCAATAGCGTTCATATTTTATATTCTCCTTATCTTTAAAAACTATATTTCTTCTTTTTCAACTTTATGCGACAAATATACCATTGTTAAGGTTACAAATATATAAGATTGAATGGCACCTATAAATACTGAAAATCCTTGCCATACCATTTGTAATGGTAATCCTATTACCCATGTAAAGACACCTTTAGCATTGGCTAAATTAGCAATTAAACCTAATAAAACTTCCCCAGCGAAAATATTACCATATAGACGAAGTGCTAATGTCAGAGCATTAGTAAACTCTTCAACTAATTTTATTGGGAATAAAAATGCTGAAGGTTCTAAATAGCCATTCACCACATATCCCTTCATTCCTTGTTCTGTAATCCCTAGGAAATGAGATAACAAAATCATTAAAAGTGCTATCGATAAACACACAATTGGATCGGCTGTCGGACTTCTCCAAAGTGATAATTCACCCACATGTAATATTAAAGGTAAACCTATCATATTAGAGGTAAAAATAAATAACAATAATGTCAATCCTAATAATTGATAATTTTGTGCCCCTTTATCATCGATTGCTCCCCCCACTACGCCTCGAACAAATTCAATGATTGTTTCCATTAATAGTTGAGGCTTATTTGGTTTATCCACCGATAAATTATGTGATGTCCAAACACAAAGCACTGTGACGATAGCGACAGTTGCTAAAATAGCTAAAAAAGTGTTCAATCCAAAAGAAATACCTAATAGTTCAAACACAATCGTTTCATCCAAGAGTGACCCTCCTTTTTTTGGTAATTGACTATTGTCAATAAAATTTTGTTGACATTTATCTTCTCGAAAATGACACAAATCCATAACTAGTTTACCACTTAATTTTCTATAAAACAAACTTTGAAAGGGGTTAAGTAAATATTTTTTTGTTATAATTAGGATGTAAAAATATTGATATGATAACATCTTTTTGGCAATTAATGACTAACTTTTACGTCATCATTCAACAGTTCATTAAAATTGAAAACCTTGCTATCATCGCCTTTTGAGCCTGTTATCCGGTAACAGAATTTAGAAAAAAGCCAAAATCATTTGTAAGTATTTTTTATTCCTTATATAATGAATGCGACAACAAAATTAAAGGAGGTCGTGTTATGACCCGATCAAGTGGCGTCTTAATGCATATATCATCATTACCAAATAAATTTGGTATCGGTACATTTGGGCAATCAGCTTATGACTTTGTTGATTTCCTAGTTCGTACTAAACAAACCTATTGGCAGATCCTTCCTTTAGGTACAACTAGCTATGGTGATTCACCCTATCAGTCATTTTCAGCTATCGCTGGGAACCCTCACTTTATTGATTTTGAACTATTAAGTAAAGAAGGTCTCTTAGAACCAGCTGATTATGAAAAAGTTAATTTTGGTGATGATCCAGAAAATGTGGACTACGGCACTATATTCATTAACCGTCGTCCTATTTTAGAAAAAGCCGTCGCAAACTTTTTAAAACGAGGCAAATTAGAAGGATACACACAATTCGTTGCCGAAAATGCACATTGGTTAGAAGACTATGCAGATTATATGGCAATCAAAGAAGATTTCGGTTTAGTTTCTTGGACCGAATGGGATGAGGATATTCGTTTACGCGATAAAAAAGCATTAAATGAATACCGTAAAAAATTGGTGAAAGAAATTGAGTTTCATAAAGTAACTCAATATTTCTTCTTCACTCAATGGTTACAATTAAAAGCTTATGCCAATGAAAATGATATTCAAATCATTGGTGATATGCCAATCTATGTTTCAGCTGACTCTGTTGAAATGTGGACGAATTCAAAACTATTTAAAGTCGATGAATTCAAAATGCCGGTTGTTGTTGCAGGTACGCCACCAGATAACTTCTCTGATGACGGTCAATATTGGGGGAACCCAATTTATGACTGGGAATATATGGAGAAAGATAAATATTCTTGGTGGATTCTACGTATGAAAGAAAGTTTTAAAATCTATGATATGGTTCGTATTGACCACTTCCGAGGTTTTGAATCTTATTGGGCCGTGCCTTTTGGCTCCCCTACTGCTGCTGATGGCCGTTGGGAAAAAGGTCCAGATGTTAAATTATTCAAGCAAATCAAAAAAGAATTAGGCGATTTAAATATTATCGCTGAAGACTTAGGCTTCTTAACCCAAGAAGTAATTGATATGCGCGATGCTACTGGTTTCCCAGGAATGAAAATCTTACAATTTGGTTTTGATGGTACAGACTCTATGGAATTACCACATAACTATGTGCGTAATACGATTAGTTACTTAGGGACTCATGATAATGAAACCATCACAGGATGGTATCAATCAGTGCCTGAATATATCCGTCATAATGCTGATAAATATTCTAATCGCAAAGAAGATGAAACCATTGCCGAAGCTCTAAACCGTACCTTATCTGCTTCAGTAAGTGATTATGTTATTTTCACGATGCAAGATTTATTAGACTTAGATAATTCTGCACGTATGAATGAGCCTTCCACCATTGGTAAAAACTGGAAATGGCGCATGAAAGAAGATGCTATTACAGAAGCGATTGAAGCGAAGTTGACCGATTATACCGTCACCTACTTCAGAGCAAACCAAAACATTGTAAAAAAAGAAGCAGAAAAAGCTAAAGCTGCTCAAAAAGAAAAAAGCAAATCAACTAAAAAAGTTGCTGCTAAACCAAAGACTAAAACTAACAAATAAATTTAGTTCATTTGGGAATCGACAATTTTCTACTATTCAATATTTTGTTAAATTACCATAGTTTTAATAACATATCTAATTTACATTTTAAAAGGAGAAACAAATGACTTTATTATCAAATTATACAAACAAACTTTTCAATAAAACTGTTGCTGAGTGTACTGAACAAGAATTATATAAGGTTTTATTACATCTTGTTCGTGACAAATCAAAAAATCAACCAACCAATGACACCAAGAAAAAAGTATACTACTTCTCGGCTGAGTTTTTAATTGGTAAATTATTAAGTAATAACTTATTAAACTTAGGTCTATATGATGAAGTACAAGCAGAATTAACAGCTGCTGGTAAAGACATGATGGATATCGAGCAAGCGGAAAATGAACCATCATTAGGAAACGGTGGTTTAGGACGATTAGCAGCCTGCTTCGTTGATTCGATCGCAACATTAGGTTTAAATGGTGATGGTGTTGGTTTAAACTATCACTTTGGTTTATTCCGTCAAGTATTTAAAGACAATCAACAAACAGCTGTTCCAGATCCATGGTTAGTTGGTGACGACTGGGTTATTCGCTCAGAACATTCTTATGTTGTGCCATTCAAAGATTTTGAATTAAAATCAACCCTTTACGATATTGATGTACCTGGTTACAAACAAGAGAAGAAAAACCGTCTACGTTTATTCGACTTAGATTCTGTTAACTCAGAAATTATTACTGATGGTATTAACTTTGATAAAGGTAATATTTTAGAAAACTTAACTTTATTCTTATATCCAGATGATTCTGATCATGCAGGTGAATTATTACGTATTTACCAACAATATTTCATGGTATCAAATGGTGCACAATTAGTTTTAGATGAAGCAATCGCTAAAGGAAGTAACTTACATGACTTAGCAGATTATGCAATTATCCAAATCAACGATACTCACCCTGCTTTTGTCATTCCTGAATTAATTCGTTTATTAGGTGAACGTGGTATTGAATTTGATGAAGCAGTGAAGATTGTTCGTTCTATGACAGCTTATACTAACCATACAATTTTAGCAGAGGCATTAGAAAAATGGCCATTAGCTGATATTGAAGAAGTAGCACCACAATTATTACCAATTATTAAACAATTAGCTGAAGTGGTTGAATCAGAATATCCTGGTAATGAAGCAGTCGCAATTATCGATAAACAAAACCGTGTACATATGGCTCATATTGCGATTCACTTTGGTTACAGTGTTAACGGGGTTGCTGCCTTACATACTGAAATCTTAAAAGCTTCAGAATTAAAACATTTCTATGATATTTATCCAGAGAAATTCAATAACAAAACGAATGGTATTACCTTCCGTCGTTGGATTATGGATGCTAACCCTGAATTAGCAAAATTATTAGATGATACTATTGGTTCTGAGTGGCGTGATAACAGTGATTTAACTGCATTATTAGATCACATTGATGACGAAAATGTTATTAAAGCTTTAAATGATATCAAACATAATAATAAGATAAAATTACAAGAAAGCCTAAGAAAAACACAAGGTGTTGAAATTAACAATCACTCTATTATTGATGTTCAAATTAAGAGAATTCATGAATATAAACGTCAACAAATGTTAGCTTTATATATCATTCATAAATACTTTGCAATTAAAAACGGTGAAATTCCTGCTACACCAATTACAATCATTTTTGGTGGTAAAGCAGCACCAGCTTATACAATTGCACAAGATGTAATTCACTTAATCTTAAACTTATCTGAAATCATTGCTAATGACCCTGATGTGAGCCCTCACTTACAAGTTGTCATGATTGAAAACTATAATGTAACAGCGGCAACTTACTTAATTCCAGCGGCTAACATTTCAGAACAAATCTCATTGGCTTCTAAAGAAGCTTCTGGTACAGGTAATATGAAATTCATGTTAAACGGTGCCTTGACATTAGGAACAATGGACGGTGCTAACGTAGAAATTCATGAATTGGTTGGCGATGAAAACATTAAAATCTTTGGTAAATTAAGTGATGAAATCATCGAATTATATGACACCAATGGTTATGTTGCTAAAGACTACTATGAGCGTGAAACAATCAAACCTTTAGTTGATTTTATTGTAAGTGATGAAATGATGGCAATCGGTAATGAAGAACGCTTAACTCGTCTATACAATGAATTAATCAATAAAGACTGGTTCATGACTTTAATTGACTTAGAAGAATTCATCGATGCTAAAGAAGAATTATATGCAGAATACGAAGATCGTGAAAATTGGTTACGTCGCTCATTAGTGAATATTGCTAAAGCTGGCTACTTCTCTTCTGACCGTACAATCAATGATTACAACGAAGATATTTGGCATTTAGAAAAAGCTTAAATTTAAGATAATTAAACTATTGGTTTATCAGCTACAAACCAATCCCCAAAACAAGACTGGGCGGAAACAAGTAAGTTTCTGCCCGGTCTTATCTCTTTATTTAGTAACATACGAATTGAGTTGAGTGTTCCGTAAACGCCGAATAACCAGGTACGTATCACAG